>JBDTKL010000223.1:0-14634 GCA_039935355.1 Candidatus Tumulicola sp. | reverse complement strand
GACGAAACTGCCGGGCGTCGAAATCGAGAGCTACGGGCCGATCGGGTCCAACGTCTCGTTCGGTATTCGCGGCAATAATAGCTCGCAAGTGCTCGTGTTGGTCGACGGCATGCCGGCTCCCGGAGGTTTAGCGGGCAGCGTCAACCTCGGCACGTTCTCCACGGCGGGGATCGATCGAGTTGAGGTGGTCGAAGGCGGCGGCTCGACGCTATACGGCACCGGCGCCGTCGGCGGCGTCATCAACATCATCACCGACCACTCTACGCAAAGCAACGGAATCGCGCGATATGGAAGCTTCGGCGACACCGAATTTCAAGCCGGCGCAGAAGGTTTTAGCATCGACCGGACCTATGCGAACAACGCGTTCGGGTTGCCGTCGTATACATCGTTTGGCACGGTCATGCCGACGACGCGGAACAACTCGAATTATGGTGCCACGACGTTGCGCTATTCCGGTTCCAAGACGTTCGGATCGGTCACGGCCCAACTCAATTTCAGCACCGCGGACGAAATCATCGGCGTGCCGGGATTCTATCCATTCGTTTCGACGAGTTCGATACAGAACGAGGTCGACAACATTGCGGGGCTCACGTTGCACCACAACGGAGCACAATCGACCACGACGTTGCAGTTGGGTGGAGAGCAACAGCAGCTCGCATATAACTGCAACGACATTCAAGAGCCGGAGGCATGTTACCAACCCTCACAATCGCTCAGCGTCGAGTCGCGAGTGAGTATGTACCTGCGTAACGCCGTGGACGCCGGAACCCAACACCTGGTATACGGCATCGACCTGTCACGGGGAACCGTCATGACCAATGGCGGTGGCGGCCCGGTCGTGGTGCCCTCGGGAGCGCCGCAGCCACCGCCTTCCAGCACCGACGCGCTAGCGCAGACGGCGGTATACGTTCAAGACAACGTCGACTTCTCGCATATATTCCATGGCTACGCTGGGCTGCGTGGCGAACGCGACGGCGGTCTGGGCGGAGCGATCTCTCCATCGGTCGGCATCGAAGCAGATCCGGCAACCGGAATCGCTCTCAAAGTCAATTATGCCACGGCGTTTCGCGCACCTAACGCAAGCGAACTGTACTACCCCGGCTTCGGAAACCCAAACTTGCAACCGGAACGCTCGCAGGTCGCCGACGCGACGCTGCATTTTACCGGGAGTGCGGGCACGGCATCGGCCGGCTGGTTCACGACGCGCAGTAATGACTTGATCGTGTCGACGCTGATCGAGTGCCTGCCGCCGTCGTATTACAACTGCATTTATCTGCCCGAAAACGTCGCGCACGCCTTGCGGCAAGGCTTTACGGTCGACGGTACGACGCGACCGCACGGTGGAATTAGCGCGTCCTTCAACGCCACCGACTTATACACGGCCGAAAATCTTACGACGAATACGCGCTTGCCGAACGATCCGGTCATGACGGTCAACCTCGGACTCAAGTTCGTTCCCGCACGGACCGGTATCTTCGGCGGCGCCGAGCTTTGGGAACGTGTCGTGGGACAACGCGGCACGGTCGATTTCACACAACCGCTCTTCTTCCAACCGGCTGCCTATTCGAACTTAACCGCCTACGTAGACCTGCGCGTAACGCCGAAGCTCGATCTCTATCTGCGCGGCTATAACTTAGGCGACGAGCGCTATGCCGACGTGTCGGGATATCCGATGCCCGGCCGTTCGTTCGCGTTGGAGTTGCGAACGAGGTGACGTTGCGTCTCGCCGCCTTACTGCTGCTGGCGCTCTGCGCGTCGGCAGCGGGTCTACTGATCGGCGGCACGGCCCTTGGGGGCGGCGAGATTCTGCACGCGCTGATGCATCCGCACGGTGCCGGAGTCGTCGACCGCATCGTGTGGGATCTGCGACTGCCGCGCATTTGCATCGCGGCCGTCGTCGGCGCCTGTTTAGCGTTGTGCGGTGCGCTGTTGCAGGGCATGCTGCGCAATCCGCTGGTGGATCCATATCTCACAGGCGTCAGCGCCGGTTCGGCCGCCGCGATCGCCGTCGCGCTGATGATCGGCGTCGCTCCCGCGGGACTGCCGGCGATCGGTTTCGGTGCGGGTCTGGGCGCCGCGATCCTGGTAGCCGCGTTGGCACGGCGCGGAAGCGGCATCGATTCGAATCGCTTGATCTTGGCCGGCGTTTCGCTATCGACGCTCTTCGCGGCGATCGTGACGCTCGCGATCGTGCGCGCGCAATCCAGCGACTTTGCCGGAGCGGTCGTTGCATGGCTGGCAGGCTCGATGGCGGGACGCGACTGGCACGATCTGTGGACGGTGCTACCCTATGCCGGCGCCGGCATCGTCTTGGCGACCTTTAGCGTGCCGGCACTCAACGCGTTGCGCGTCGGAGATGTGCGCGCGCGCAGCGCCGGCGTCGACATCGATCGCGCGCAATGGATCATTCTCGCGGCTTCGTCGCTTTTGGCAGCAAGCAGCGTGGTATTGGCAGGCATGGTCGGCTTTATCGGTCTCATCGTCCCGCATATCGCTCGTCGCCTGGTGGGGTCGGACGCGCGCGTCATGCTTCCCGCATGCGCGCTGCTCGGCGCCGCGTTGTGTACCGTCGCCGACGCGATCTGCCGCTGGATCGTCGCGCCGGCAGAACTGCCGATCGGTGTATTGCTGGCATTCATCGGGGTTCCGGCGTTCCTGTATTTGTATCTTCGCCAAGGCGCGCCCCGATGATCGCGTTGACGAACCTCGCGCTCACCGCCGGCAAGCGTACCGTACTCGCCGGAATCGACGCGACGTTCGAGCGTGGCGCGTTCACGGCGGTGCTTGGTGCGAACGGCGCCGGCAAAACGACGTTGCTGCGCGGTATCGCCGGGTTGCGCGCACCGGCGGAGGGCTCGATTCGCATCGACGGAGTGGACGTGCACGCTCTGCCGGCAACGCAGCGCGCGTTGCGGGTTGCGATGATCGCCGCCGACGAAGTCGTGCTGGAAGGTTTGACGGTTCGCGAAGTCGTCGCCACCGGGCGTTTTCCGCACCATCGGTGGTGGGAGTGGAACGAACGGCCGCAGGATCGGGAGGCGGTGGCACGGGCACTCGACGACGTCGAGCTGGTCGACTTCGCGCGCCGGCCGATCGAGACGCTCTCCAGCGGAGAACGTCAGCGCGCTTGGATCGCGCTGGGCCTCGCGCAAGAAACACCCGTACTGCTGCTCGACGAGCCGACGAGCCACCTCGACGTACGCGCCGCGCACGACGTGCTCCGGTTGTTGCGAGGGCTGTGCGCCTCCGGCAAAACGATCGTTTGCGTTTTGCACGACGTCAACGAGGCGGCCGCGTTTGCCGATCGCGTCGCACTGATCGGCGACGGCGGAATCATCGCTGCGGGCGCGTGCGATACGGTGCTCGAGCGTACGAACTTGGAACGCGCTTACGGTATCGCCATGGAACGCGCCCCGATGCCGGACGGCAGCGTCCGGCTGTTCGTGCCGGACTGAACTACCGGTGCAGGCGTAGGTCGGTGCTGAGCACCCAGCCGCGTATGTGCTGGTATTTGCCGGATGTGATGATGATGCCGATGGCATCTTCGTAACCGTTCTGCAGCCGCAACTGCACGAAGTCGGGCACGCACGATTCCACCGTCGCGCGAGTCCCTTGCGAAAGGAGCCGTGCGTGCGGCAGCAGTTCGCGTGAGACGTCGAACGAAGCCGCGTTGTAGTCACGTAGTCGGAAGCGGGAATCCCACAACAGCACGTCGGGATCATCGGCCTCGCTGTATAGCACGACGTGATTGCCGGCATGGACGTCGCACTGAGCGAACGCCGCCGTCGCCATCACGGCGGCCATGGCGAGCGTCAATACGAACACCCCGACGTTACGCACCGGCGTCCTCTTTCACGACGACCACCAGCAGCGCCAAATCGTCCCGCAGCCGGTTGGCGCCGCGCATCGCAACGCTGCTCGCGAGCGCGTCGGCCAAGTCTTGGGCCCGACCGGGAGCCAGTCCGATCAGTGCCCGCGCTCCATCGGTGCCGAGCATATCGCCTTTGCGGTCGCGCGCTTCGGTAAGTCCGTCCGTCGCCAACACGAGCGCATCGCCCGGCCGAAGGTGCACGGCACGCGTTTCGAAATCCGATTGCATTACGCCCAAAATCGGCCCGGTCACCTCGAGCGTCCGAACGTCCCCTTTCGAGCGCAGGAAGGCCGCGTCGTGACCGGCGCTAGCGTAGCGAAATTCGAACGTTTTGGTGTCGAGCATGCCCACCAGCATCGAAACGAAGAGATCGCGATTGCGCACCGTGCGCTCGAACGTCTCGTTGAATTCGGCCAATAGCATTCCGGGGTCGTCGTGCCGCAACGACATGCCCCGAACGGTAAATTTAATGAACGCCGTCAACACCGCGGCGTCGATGCCTTTGCCGCTAACGTCGGCAATCATCAACAACGCGCGCTGCGGCGTCGTTCGGAAAACGTCGAACACGTCGCCGCCGACCGCCACGCGGATCGACGCCGACCGGTAGGCCGTGCCGACGTCGCAGTGCGGCAGCGGCACCGATTCGCTTCGAAACGCGCGCTGCAGCGTCTGGGTCGTCGTGCGTTCTTCTTCGAGCTCTCGATCCAGACGGCCGCGATAGGCGTTGAACAGAATCGCAAGCACACCGAACAGCAATAACCAAAACGCACGCACGTAAGCCGACCGGTCGAGTTGCGCTTGCGTGCTACCGGCAAATGCGGCGTTGGCTGCGGCCAAGTCGCGACGCAGCACCGCAACGATTCGCGACTCGTAGTCGGTGAATAATTTATTTCGCATGTCCAGATCCGCGATCTGGGTTGCGTTCGGGTGGCGTAGCAGCGGGGCCGCAACCTGTTGGCGCCAGTTATCCTGAATCAGTGCGTAGTCGGCCAGCACGCGATCGGCATCGTTGAGACGCTGGACTTGTAGCGTCCGCCGCACCGATGCGAGCTTGGCGTCGAAATCTTGGACGGCGCTATCGTATTGCTCGGTGTAGAACGAGTCCCGCGACAACGAATATCCGCGCAGCGCGTTTTCTTCGACGATCTGTAAGCGGCGCAACTCTTCAAACGTAAGCTGTGCGAGCTGAATGCTCGCCTGACGATCGAAGGTAGCGGCCATATTGGCGCGCGTCTGAAACGCGCCCACGACGGCGATAGCGACGGCCACGATCAGGAACGCGGTGAGTAGCGCGGTCGCCGAGACGCGCCCAAGCGGCATCGGCGTTCTCACGCTGCGCTCCACGGACCGATCCAAGCGTCACTGCCGAGCCGAGGGGTCGAGATGCGAACCTCCGAACAGGATTGCGCCATGCAAAACGGGTTAAATCCAGGAATTTTCAAGTCGTACGACGTGCGCGGAATTTATCCGGCCGAACTAAACGACGACACCGCCTACCAGATCGGACGCTGCTTCGCCGCGATGCTCGGCGCCAAGCGCATTGCCGTAGGACGCGATATGCGTCCTTCCGGGCGTTCGCTCTTCGACGCGTTCGCTCGAGGAGCGTGCGAATCCGGCACCGACGTCCTCGATATCGGACTCGTTTCGACCGACGCGCTCTATTTTGCGGTCGGAAAATACGGCCTCGACGGCGGCGCGATGATCACGGCATCGCATAACCCGGCGCAATATAACGGCATGAAGCTGACGCGCTCCGAGGCGCGCGCGATCTCGCTCGACACCGGGCTCGGCGAAATACGCGACCGGTTGATCGCCGGCGATCTTCCGCCGGCCGCCGCAACCCCCGGCACGATCGAGCACCGCAACGTCCTCGACGCTTTCGCAGAACATTGCCTCTCGTTCGTCGACGTTTCGAGCATCAAACCGTTCAAAATTGCGATCGACGCGGGGAACGGCATGGCCGGCGAGACCGTTCCGTACGTGTTCAAACGATTACCGTGTGAAGTCGTTCCGCTCTACTTCGAGCTGGACGGCAATTTCCCAAACCACCCCGCCAGCCCGATCGAGCCGGAGAATATGGCCGACGTGCAGGCCGCCGTCGTGCGCGGCAAATGCGACCTCGGCGTGGCGTTCGACGGCGATGCCGATCGCATGTTCGTCGTCGATGAATCGGGGCGTTTGGTCGATGGCAGTACCGTTACGGCGCTGGTCGCGCTGAATACGTTAAAAAAACATCCCGGTGCCACGATTTTATACAACTTGATCAACAGTCGCAGCGTCCCGGAGCTGATCGAAAAAGCCGGCGGCGTTCCGGTTCGTTCCAAAGTCGGCCATTCGATCATTAAGGGCGTAATGCGCGAGCGCGACGCGGTTTTTGGCGGCGAACATAGCGGCCACTTTTACTTTCGCGATAATTGGTATGCCGATTCCGGAATGATCGCGCTACTGCAGTGTCTCGAGGTGTTCTCGAAAGCCGGCGCACCGGTGAGCGAGGTGATCGCGCCGATCGATACGCGCGCACGGTCGGGCGAAATCAATAGCCGCATCGAGGACGTTCCGGGAAAGCTCCGCGAGATCGAGCGTCACTACGCCGGTGCGCAGGTCGATCACCTCGACGGCATCACGATCGCCTATCCGAACTGGTGGATGAACGTGCGCCCATCGAACACGGAGCCGCTATTGCGACTCAACGTCGAAGGCGACACACGCGACTTAATGGAGCGTAACCGGGACGAAGCTCTGGCGCTCATCCGCTCGTAAGGGCGTTTCGTGATGTCCGAATCCGACGCGCTGCGTCGCTACGAAACCGCGCGCGACGATGTGGTCGCACAGCTCGCGCTGCTCGAGGAACGTCTAACCGGCGAACGGCAGTCGGCCGTCGCAGCCGCGCGCAAACGGTTGGCTCGAGGTAAGTTTGTCCTCGCCATCGTCGGAGAATTCTCCAGCGGCAAGTCATTTCTCATCAACGTCTTGCTCGAAAAATTCCGCTATGAGGACACCGGCGGCGCGCGCCAGCTAGTGGGATTGTTGACGACCGATATCAATCCGACGACGGCCACCATTACCGAGCTCGGTTACGGGACCTCCGACGAAGCCACCGCGGTGTACGAAGACGGTCGCACCGAGCGCATTCCGCTTGCATCGCTGGGCCGATTTACAGCCGTGGGTTCCGGCGATGCCGGCGGATTGCACGACGCGACCGCCGACGAACGCGACGCGCCGACGCACGTCACCGTGAAGACCGATTCGCCGTTCTTGCAGCGTGGGTTCGTGGTCGCCGATACTCCCGGCCTCGCCTCGGTCAATCCGGCGCACCGGCGCGCGACGCTGCAGTTTCTGCCGTCCGCCGACGCCGTGGTGTACGCGATCGACACGCAGCAGCCGTTTACCGAAGGCGACGCCGCATTTCTCGGAATCATACGCGAGCATATCGACTCGATCTTCATCGTGCAGACGAAGATCGATTTATGGCAAGAGATGCAAGGCGGACGGCCGGCGTGGGAGGACGCGTTCGACCGCATCGCGCGATTGGCCGCGATTCACGCACCCGGCACGTACGTGCTGCCGCTTTCGGCACGCCAGTACGCACAAGGGGTACTCGACGGCGACGCCGCTGCAGCCGACGCAAGCCGCTTTCCACACTTCCTGAACGTGTTGGATGCCTCGTTGGTCGATCGCACCGGGCGAGCGCGGTTACGGCGCGCGGGCGAACGCGCCGCCGATGCATCCAGCGACGAACTGGAACGATTGGACGGCGATCTCGCGATGCTGGCACTCGACGATGCCGCTCTCGAGCGGCGTCGCGCGGCCGCCGTTCCCGAACTGCACCAACTCGACGAGCGCTGTCGCGAACGGCGCGAAGCGTTCATCGCGACCGGAACGGAGCGGCGTCTGGATATCGACCGGCGCGGCGCGGAACTGAGCACCGAGTTGGAACGCGCGCTGGCCCAAGCGTTCGATACGGCCGACGTCGCGCGGTTGCGCGATCGCCAACGCCTGCACGTGGTTGCCGACCGAGTCGTGGCACACGTCGTCGGAGATTTCGCACAACTTACGGCGTCGTCCGTGGTCGACGAGCTCGACGCCGGGTTGGCCGAAGCGCGCGCGCTGGTACCGTTGCGCTGGTCGGCCGGCGAATCGGCGGCCCACGCATTTGGAACGCAGGCGGGAACGACGCGCTGGGGCGCTGACGTGCGCGCGGCGATCGCATCCACCATCGTTTTCGAAGCGATCGGCGGTCCGTCGATCGCGCTGGTTTCGGATATCGCGGGACGCTTCGCGGCACGCCGTTCGGGCGAGTACATGAAACGCGAACTGATCGCCGACTTGCGATCCGAGATCTTCCCGCGGCTACGCGCCGAAATCGCATCGTTCGTCGCCGATGCCGGGGTGCGTCTGCAGCGCATTTACGACGACCTCGCGCATGCGTTAGGGCGCGCCGCAATCGCCAAACGCGACGGCGATTTAGGCAGCATCGAGCGAGCGTTGGAAGCGCGCGGTTTGGGCGATGCGGCGGCCGCAGGGGCGCGGTTACGCGCTCGCCGGCAAGCCGTTGAGGATGCCGCCGCACACGTCGCTAAAGCTGCCGGCGCGTTCGTTTCCGCCGCGAGCGAATCGGCGCCGGCCGATGCCGGGCCGGCCATCGTACGGTCGGCGCACGCCGCACGCGTGTTCGACCCCGTGTCGTACGATCGCGGTTTGCAGCCGCAACGTTGGCGCGTCGCCGTCTTCGGAGCGCTACGCCGCGGTAAATCGAGCTTGATCAACGCCTTTGCGGGCCGCACTGCGATCGACGATCGCATCGCCGGCAGCGTGCGGTTTCCGATCCACGTGCGCTACGGGGAACGAGATACGGCGTTCGCGCTGGACGAGCGCGGCGAGTGGGAAGAAATACCGTTCGCAAGCGCGGCCGACGCGGCGGCCGAACGCGCCGTGCTCGTGCTGGTGCCGTGGAGCTTGCCGCGCGAACTCGTACTGGTGCACGTGCCGGCGTTCGACTCGGGCGATCCGCATGCCGAGGACGTCAACGTTGCGGTTGCGACGCACGCCAGCGAGATGGTGTGTTTATTTTCGCGCCAACTTTCGGATCGCGAGCTGGATCTCTACGCGCAGTTAGCCGAGTTGGGGCGACCGATGCTGTTCGCGCACACCATCGCCGATAACGAATCGTCTAACGAACGCAGGCACGTCGTCGAGCTGGCCGCCGGCTATTTACAAGAACATAACGTCGCGGTCGAGCGAATCTTCACCGTTTCGGCCCGCGACTACGAAACTGCACGAGCCGCCGGGCGCGCCGCTTCGCCGTGGAACGAAACCGAAGCGCTCCGATCGACGCTCGAAGCCCATGCGGAAACGCACATGTCGCGCCTGCAACGGCGTGCCGCGGCCGCGTCGACGCCGCCGGAGACCGAGCCGGCCGTCGAGACGCCGGGCCGCCCGCGGGGGCTATTCGCGCGGCTGCTCGGCAGGCAGCAGTAGACGCCCGCTCGTCGAATCAGACCGACCGAAGGAGCCACGCGCACGTCCAATTCAACGGTTTTCGCCCCAGCATTCATCGCCGTCGGCGATGGGGCTTCGACCTTCGGACGCTTGGCCGTCGAGGATGGCCGCATTGCCGCCGTTCTTCCCGCCGATGGACCGTGGGATGTCGCCGTTCCACCGCGCGCGACCATCGCGCCCGGTCTAATCGACGTCCACACAAACGGCGCCGCCGACGCGCTGTTTAATCGCGATCAAGGCAACGCCGTCGCCATCGCCTCCAGCGAATACGCACGCTGCGGTGCGACCGGCTTTGTAGCCGGCGTCATGACCGCGCCGTTCGAATCGATGCTGCACGCGGCGGCCGAAATCGTCGAGGCGGCGCATCAGCTCGACGAACACGGCGTGCGCGGGGCACGCTGTCTGGGGGTCCATTTCGAAGGGCCGTTTCTTAACCCGAAGTTCCGTCGCGTCCATCGCCAAGAGTGGCTCGCGCCGGCCAGCGCCGAACGCGCGCGCGAAATGGTCGACGCTTGCATGGGTGGTTGCGTGTTGGTGACGATGGCGCCCGAAGTTGAAGGCGCCGGCGATGCGCTGCGGGTGTTCTTAGAAAATGGCGTGGTTTGCTCGGCCGGCCACACCGCGTCGCGATATCGCGAAGGACTGCTGGCGATCGCGTTGGGCTTTCGCTCGCTGACGCACGCCTTCAACGGCATGCCGCCGCTCGACCATCGCGACCCGTCGATTCTGGCCGCGTTCATTCAGGACCGGCGCACCTTCGTGCAACTCATCTGCGACGGATTCCACGTCGCGCCGGTGATGGTCGACGTGTTGCATCGCACGCTGGGCGATCGCATCATACTGGCGACCGACAACATGCCGGCCGCCGATCCCGGCTACCACATTGCGGATGGGTTGGTGCGGTCGGCCGACGGCACGATCGCGGGCAGCGCGTTACGAATCGACGATGCCGTGCGCAACTACATGTCGTACGCGCAAATTCCGTTCGCGCAGGCGGTCGTCGCAGCGACCCACGCACCCGCAAAACTCATCGGCCAGGAACGCGAGATGGGACGCATCGTCCCGCGCATGCGCGCCGACCTTTCGGTGTGGGACGAAGAATATCGCATCGTGAGTACGATCGTCGGCGGACAGTTCGTGTACCAGCGCGACGAAGTTCCGGCGTAGCGCCGTTCGCGTTTAGACGACGTCGACCAAATCGTCGTCCTGCCCGATCGGCCGGTCGCGCTTGGCGGCAGCCGAGCGTAGCATGACGAACGCGGCATAGAATACGACGATCACGACCAGCCAGCGCACCGCGACCAGCGGCAGCGATTTCACGATATACGCGGCGATCAACACGCCGGGCACGCCGCCGAGGATCAAACCTAGTGCCGCACGCATCGAGAACGCTTTGTAGCGGATAAAGCGAAGGCTTGCGAACGGCATCAAAAACGCGCACGCGCCCATCATGATGGGAAACGCGGCGATCGGGTTCATCCCCAGTAGGCTGATCAAAATCATGCACGGCGCGTACAAACCGATGCCGATCGTCATCAAGGCACCTAAGATAAAGCACACGACGATACCGACCAGCAGCCGCACGCCGGAAAGCCCCAGCGCGGTGCCGCCGGCTAAGCCGAAGTGGCTGCCTTCCAGATTGCTCAGCACAAATAATATCGCGGCCGCTACCAGTGCGACGCCCATCCCGATCTGCACGTAACGCCGCGGCAGTTGCGAAACGACGCCGGCGCCGAGCCACGCACCGGCCACGGCGGCCAGAATCAATCCGACGAGCGTGACGGGCGCCACGGTAACGATCGTAATAAAGATCGCCGCCTCTACGATCGTCGGTATGGTGTGCCCGACGTTGAGCGTTCCGGGTATCTGCTCGTCGGGAACGAGCTTCCATAACTTAAACATCGACGTGGTCGGGGCGAACGACCCAATGCCGAGCGTATCGAAGAAATCTGTGATAAAGCCGATGGCGACTTCGATCGGTTTCGGCCAGCCGGCGCGATGCTGCGGAAGCACTCGAACCAGCGCGGCGACGATCAGCACGGCGACAACGGCCAATGCGATATGCAGGATGAGTTGAACGCTCATCGAGCGCCGTTATACCTTTCCGGCGCTCCGGCCTTCACTCGACGAGCCGTAACTCCATAAACGTCGGCTTGTCGTACGTCACGGTGCCGTACGGTTCGCAGATTGTGAAACCGATCGATGCATACAGCTCGTACGCCGCCGGCAAGCGGTCGCGCTGGGTGTCGAGCACGGCACGCGCGCAGCCTCGCTTGCGGCAGAAATCGACTGCGGCCGTAACCAGCGCACGCGCCAACCCGTGCTCGCGGTAGTGCGGCCGAACGTACAGCCGCTGCACGATCGCCGTCCGCCCGTCGAGACGGGTAACGGCAATGCAGCCGGCGGCAACGTCGCCTACCGATGCGATAAACGCGGCGTTTGGTTCGCCGTAGGCGGTACGGACGACGGATACATCCGGCTCGCGACCGTGACGCAGTTGCGTGGGAAGGCTGCGTTCGTATTCGACCAGTAGTTCGAGTAACTGCCGAAAAGCCGGAGCCTCCCGAACCTGTGCTACGAGTGCAGCCGTCACATTCCGGCTCGAATTACGAGGCGAGTTCGCGGACCGCTGCGGCGTTGAAATATGCCGCCCGAGGATGGTGCATCACGATAGCAGCGGTCGACTGCTCCGGCACCAGCGCGTACGCGTCCGTCAGCGCTACGCCGATCCGTTCGGTGACGTCTAAGAGTTCGAACACGTCGCGATGCTGCGCCAGGTCGGGACACGCGCCGTATCCCCAGGAGTAACGCTTTCCGCGTTCGGACGTTAGGCCCAGCTCGGCGCGGATGCGGCGATGCGTGAGTTCGGCTAACGCCTCGGCCGACTGTACGGTGAAGCCGTGCAAGAAATACGACTCGCTATAGTCGCCGGCATCGTGTAATCGCGCGGTTTGCAGCGAAGCGTCCGAGCCGATCGTAACGACTTGCAGCGCGACGACGTCGCTCGGTTTTCCGCCATCGGGTTCGCGCAGGTAATCCGCCAAACTCAAATGCTCGCCGCCGGCCTGGCGCGGAAACGCGAAACGCGTCAGAATCTTCGACCGATCGGCTGGGTCGTAGATCAGCACTTCATCGCCCGCACCGGCCGCCGGAAAATAGCCATACACGGCTTTGGGTTCCAAGATCGCACCGGCTTCGGCTGCGTCGATATAGCGCTGCAAGCGTGGCTCGAAGTCCTCGCGCAACAATCGGTCGTACGCTTCGCCTTTGGTATTCGACGCACCCCACGACAGCCGGAAGAGGCTGCGCTTGTCGAAACGCGGCCACAGTTCGCGCAACTCGACGTGGTCGACCGTCCGCACTCCCCAAAAAGGAGGCACCGGAATGTCCGCGCGTTCGTCTTTTACGGCCGATGGCCGCGCCGTTACATTCGGAGCGGGCGCGGGGCGTTCGCGTTGCGTCATTGCCGCCGACCGGGTCCGCTGCAACAGCTCTTCTTTGCGTTCGCTGCTGCCGGTCAGCGCGTCCATCAGGTCCAATCCTTCGAACGCATCTTTTGCATAAAACAGCCCCGGCGAGAAGAACCTCTTACCGTCGTCGAGGAGCGCGATGCGCCGGCCGAAGTCGCGGTTGATGGCGGCCCCGCCGACGATCACCGGGAACGACAAGCCACGGGCGTCCTGTTCTTGCACGCAAATCGGCATCTGCTTGCTGGTCGATACCAGGAGTGCCGAAAGACCGATCGCGTCGGCGCCGACCTCGACGGCTTTGTCGAGAATCACGTTCACCGGAACTTGTTTGCCGAGATCCACGACGGTGTAACCGTTGTTCGAGAGAATCGTTTTTACGAGATTTTTGCCGATATCGTGAACGTCGCCGAAGACGGTAGCGATTACTACCGTGCCTTTGGTCGTACCCTCGCGCTTTTCTAAGAACTGTTCGAGATGCGAGACGGCCTTCTTCATCACTTCGGCCGACTGCAGGACGAACGGCAGAATCAGTTCGCCGCGCCCGAAGCGGTCGCCGACTTCTTTCATGGCCGGAAGCAGTACGTGATTGAGCGTGTCGATCGGGGTGCGCTCGGCCAGCACCGCATCGATCTTCGCCTCGATCCCCTCTTTGCGTCGCAACAAGATCGCCTGATGCAGGCGCTCCGGCGCCGTCAACGTCGCGTCTTCGTCGACGCCGGCCGCCGCGCGCACGACGCCCGCATCGCCCATGAAGCGCTCGATCAAACGCGCTAAGGCGTCGGCGCGACGGTTGAAGATCAGGTCGTCGCACGCCTCGCGCACGTCCGGTTCGATTTCCGGGTACGGCGTGATGTCGTTGGGATGCACGAGCGCCATGTCGAGGCCGGCGTCGACGCAATGATGTAGGAAGACCGAGTTCAGCGCAGCTCGAGCTGGCGGCGATAGACCGAAGGAGACGTTCGACACCCCAAGCGATGTCAGTACGCCGGGCAGCTCGCGTTTGATCGCGCGGATGCCTTCGATCGTCTCGACGGCCGAGTCGGCGAATTCGACTTCGCCCGTCGCCAGCGTGAACGTCAGCGCGTCGAAGATCAAGGCGCCACGCGGAATGCCGTATTCGCCGACGACGATGTCGTCGATTCGTTTTGCGACCGATAGTTTCGAATCGGCGGTCTTCGCCATGCCCGACTCGTCGATGGTTAAGGCGATGACCGCTGCGCCGTGTTCCACGGCCATCGGCAACAGCACGTCGATCTTCGAGCGGCCGGCCTCGAGATGCACCGAGTTGATCACGGCGCGACCGGGATAGTTTTCGAGCGCCGCCTGGGTGACGGCGGGCTCGGTCGAGTCGATGAACAGGGGCGCTTCGGTCGACTGTGCGAGTCGGCGAACGACTTCGCGCATCTGCTCGAGTTCGTCGGGCCGTTCGGTCAACGCGCAGCATATGTCGAGCGCGTAGGCTCCGCCTTCGACTTGTTCGCGCGCGACCGCGACGATCGCGTCGTAATCGTCGGCCAGCAGAAGCCGCTTGATCTTGCGCGATCCTTGGCTGTTGATGCGTTCACCCACGACCAGCGGCCGCGGTTCTTGTTCGAGTTCGACGGCGGTCATGGCCGATGCGAGAGCCTGCGGCCGCCGGTCGTCTCGCGGTGACGCCGCTCCTCGCTCGCGACGCGGTTCGTCTCCGAGATCGTCGATGGCGGCACGCAGCTCGGCAACGTGCGCGGGCGTCGTCCCGCAACACCCGCCGATCGCGTCGACGCCGAACGTCCGAACGAAATCGATCAGTTCGCG
>JBDTKL010000222.1:0-8812 GCA_039935355.1 Candidatus Tumulicola sp. | reverse complement strand
GTTGCTGCTCGAAAAAATGGACGTGTTGGGCATGGATCCGGCGTTCATGGGACGGTATCTGAACGACGGCTTCTCCGGCGGTGAGAAAAAGCGACTGGAAATGCTGCAACTCGCGGTACTCGCACCGAAATATGCCATCCTGGACGAAACGGATTCGGGTCTCGATGTCGACGCCTTGCGCGACGTGTGTGCGTCGGTGCAGGCGTTACGCCAAACCGAAGAAGGTCGCAGCGCCGGCTTTTTGATCATTACGCACTATCCGCGCATCCTGCAGTACATCGCCCCGGACGTCGTGCACGTGATGATGGATGGACGGATCGTGAAAACCGGCGGCGCCGACTTGGCGCATCGCATCGAGAGCGAAGGATACGACACGATCCGCGAAGAGATCGGCAGCGTTGTCTAGCGCGGTGGCACCGGCCGGCTTGACCGGGCGATTGGCCACGCTCGATCCTGCGATTCTCTCGCAAGAACGGCGACTACAAGCGTTCGAGCAGTTCTCGCAACTGCCAAGCCGGCGCGAACGAACGGGACGATATTGGCGCATCGATCTGGAGACGCTGTCGCCGGATCCGGCGGCCGATGTGGCAGAGTCGTCGCCGCGCATCGACAATCCGAACGCTCGCATCGTCGCCTGCGACTTGCGTGTCGCGGCGACGGAACACGCCGAAGAATTCGCTCGCGCATTCGGAATGACCGAGATCGGCTCGTCGAAGTTCGGCGCGTTGGCACGAGCGTTCGCACAGGGCGGTGCGTTCGTGTACGTCCCACCGAACGTCGCGGCAACCGAACCGGTCGTGATCGATTTCGATTTTGCACCGGGAACTGCGGCCTTCGCGTACACCGTCGTGTACGCCGCGGCCGGCTCGGAGGTGACCGTTATCGAGCGCTACAGCGGCGCCCCCGCGTTCGCGTGCGGCGCGACCGAAATCGTTACGGACGAGAACGCGACCGTAACCTTCGCCAACCATCAAAGCTTGACGGATGCGGCGCAATGCGTGCATTCGCGTTTCGCGCGTCCCGGAAAGGACGCGTCCGTGCATTGGGCGTGCGCCGACACCGGAGCGGCGCTGACGGTCGGCGAGATCGCCGTTGCGATCGAACGAGAGGGCGTCGAAGCCGGCGTTACGTCGATCTTCTTCCCTAACGGTACCCAGCACGTCGACCTAGTCGCCCGACTGGACCACACGGTCGGAAACTCCGTTTCCGATACGCTCGTGAAATCGGCTGCGATCGGTTCGGGGCAGGCTCGCTTCGTCGGCAGCATTCGCATCGCCGAACGCGCCCAAGGCAGCAACGCCGCGTTACGTGACGACGCGTTGCTCCTGTCCGAGCGCGCGCACATCGACTCCGTTCCGGCCCTGGAGATTGCCGCCAACGACGTCAAGGCGTACCACGGCGCGACGGTCGGGGCGCTCGACGGCGATCAGATTTTTTACATGCAAAGTCGCGGCATCGCAGCCGCCGATGCCGAGCGCATGATCGCGATCGCGTTCTTCGAGCCGGCGATCGAGCGCTTTCCCACCCAGTCGCTCCGCAGCAGCATTCGCGACGCCATTGAGGCCAAGCTGGGATGACCGTCGCCGCCCAATATGCCGGCGTGGATCCAAAGCTTGCGCGGATTATCGCCGATTTCCCGATCCTCAACCGTCCGACGTCGCGCGGTAAGCGGTTGGTCTATCTCGACTCGGCCGCCACGTCGCAAAAACCGCAAGCGGTGATCGACTCGTTAGTCGACTACTATCAAAACTACAACGCCAACATCCATCGAGGCGTGTACGAGATCGCGGAGCGCGCAACCGACGCCTACGAGTCGGCGCGCGGCAAAGTCGCGCGTTTCGTCGGCGCCGAGGCACGAGATCTCGTCTGGGTGCGCAATACCACCGAAGCGATTAATCTGGTCGCATATACCTGGGGCGCGCAAAACGTTGGTGCGGGCGATGCGTTTCTTTCGACCGAGCTCGAGCATCATTCGGATTTGATCCCGTGGCAAGAACTGTGCCGCCGTAACGGCGCCGAGTTTCGCCTGATTCCGGCCGACGAACGCGGGATACTCGTGCTCGACGATCTGGATACGTTGTTGCGCGGCTGCAAGCTCGTCGCACTCGGTCACGTCAGCAATACGCTGGGCACGGTGGCTCCACTCGAAGAGATCGTTCGACGAGCGCACGCTGCCGGCGCGCGGGTCTTAGTCGACGGCGCGCAAGCGGTGCCGCACTTCCCCGTGGACGTGCGCGCGCTCGATGTCGATTTTTACGCATTCAGCGGCCACAAGATGCTCGGTCCAACCGGTATCGGTGCCCTGTACGGCAAACGCGAGATTTTACAATCGATGCCGCCGTTCGAGTTTGGCGGCGATATGATCCATACGGTCGCATACGATCGCGCCACGTTCGCCGAGCCGCCCTGGCGCTTCGAAGCCGGGACCGGCAACATCGCCGATGCGATTGCGCTTGGAACGGCGGTCGAGTATTTGACGCGCACCGGAATGGATTGGGTCCACGATCACGAGCGCGAGCTCACGGATTACGCGCTCGAACGCTTGGCCGAGTTTGAGACGCGCGGTTTGCGCATATACGGCCCGCGCGACTCGCGACTTGCGGCCGGTATCGTCTCGTTTAACTTCGCCGACATTCACGCGCACGATCTGGCGTCGATCTTGGATACCGAGGGGATCTGTATCCGCGCCGGCCACCACTGCACGATGCCGTTGATGGAAAAGATGGGTTGGTCGGCGACCGCGCGCGCCTCGTTGTATCTGTACAACACGCGCGAAGACGTCGACGCATTAGCCGCCGGACTCGAGAAGGCGGCCGGCGTTTTTGGAATCGCGTAACCGGCGTGGATGATTTTTACCGCGATTACATCCTCGACCACTACCGTAATCCGCGCAACTTCGGCCATCTCGACCATCCCGACGCACGTGCATCCGACGTCAATCCGTTGTGCGGGGACGCCATCGAAATGGAACTGCGTCTGGAGGGCGGGACGGTCGCCGACGTACGATTTTCCGGGAAGGGCTGCGCTATCAGTCAGGCATCGGCATCGATGCTAACCGAAGCCATCAAGGGGATGAAGCTCGAGGACGTCGCGCGTCTGTCGAAAGAAGCCGTTCTCGAGAACGTCGGCATCGGTATCAGTCCGACCAGAATGAAATGCGCGATGCTGGGCCTACGCGTACTCAAGAGTGCCGCCGTCGGTGAAATCGCCGGCTGGCCAGACGAAGAGTAAGCCCCCGCGCGGCGCGTTTTGATCGCATTCCTCATTTTGACCGGCGTGCGGCTCGCGTTGGCAGTGGCGGGCGCATTCGTCGCGATCGTCTTAATCCGGCTTCCGCGGCATAGCGGCTTCGGCTGGATCGCTCGGTACTGCATCGCGCTGGCACTACTGGCTCTTAGCGTGCTGCAGATTGCGTTTGCGTTTCCACCGCGAGCCGCGTCCACGACGGCCGTGGAGCTCGTCGCTGCCGGCGCGCTGATCGCCGCGTTAGCCATCGACGAATTGATCGGTTCCGACGTTCGGCGCGCGCTCGAAAGGACGCGCCGTTAGAGGTAGCCGCCTGCCCGTAGACAACTCGACTCGTCGTGTCGCACCATCCCATCGATCAAGAGATGTGGGAAACGCTAGCCGAAGAGCCTGAGTTTCGCACGCTTACATCGCAACGCCGCCGGTTCGTAATTCCGGCGACCATCTTCTTTATCGTCTACTATCTTACGCTTCCGGTTTCGATCGCAATCGCGCCGCAGTTTATGAGCCGCCAGTGGGGAGCGCTTTCGATCGCGTACTGGTTCGCGCTCTCGCAGTTCGCGATGGCGTGGCTGTTGATGGCAGCCTACGTAATACGCGCGCGCAAGTTCGACCTGGCCGCCGCAAAGTTGCGGCATCGCGAAATGCACGAGGTCCGCGGCTAATGCACGAACCGTCGCTGGTGATGTTTGCGGTCTTCGTGGCGATCACGTTGATCGTTACGGTCTGGGCGTCGGGCTCGACGACGACGCGCAAAGGCTTCTATACGGCGCACCGCCGTATCGGCGGTATCCAAAACGGTTGGGCGATTACCGGCGACTATCTTTCGGCGGCGTCGTTTCTGGGCATCACCGGCCTGATCGCGTTTTACGGGTTCGACGGATTCATGTATTCCGTCGGCTGGCTCGTCGCATATCTGGCGGTGTTGTTCCTCGTAGCCGAACCGTTGCGTAACGCCGGTAAATATACCATGGCGGATCTCATCTCGTTCCGGCTTCGCGGCCGGACGGTGCGCGCGCTGGCCGGCGTCTCGACCCTCGCGATCACGCTCTTCTACATGATCGCGCAGATGGTCGGCAGCGGTTTGATCGTTTCGTGGCTGATCCCGCAAGTGCCGGAGTGGCTAGCGATCGGCGTCGTCGGTATGCTCATGGTGATTTACGTTTCGTTCGGCGGCATGCTCGCGACCACGTGGGTGCAAATCATCAAAGCTGGATTGCTGCTGATTACCGCTGCGATTTTGACCGTGCTGGTCTTATCGCGCTTCGGTTTTTCACTCACCCACTTTCTACACGCCGCTTCGGCGGTGCCCACGAGCACCGGCGTTACGAATTTGCTCGCGCCGGGCCTGTATTTCAAAGGCACGCAAGGCGCGTGGAACATGATTTCGTTGGGGTTAGCGCTGGTACTCGGCACCGCCGGTCTTCCGCATATCCTCATGCGGTTTTTCACGGTGCCATCGGCGAAAGCGGCGCGTACGTCGGTTGCGTGGGCGATGGTGCTGGTCGGCGTGTTCTATCTGGCGACCTCATTTATCGGATTGGGCGCGGCTACGCTCGTCGGCCAACAGCATATCGGTCAACGAATGTACGCCGGACAAGCGATCGGGTATATCGCCAAGCACTCCAGTGAAGCGCAGGCGCTGAACTCGCAGCTCGCGCACAACGGCTTCATCGTTCCGATCCTCAACAATAATCTCGCCGCCCCGCTGCTGGCGGGAGAACTGGGCGGGTCGTTGCTGTCGTCGTTCGTCGCTGCGGTCGCATTTGCGGCGATTATCGCCGTCGTTGCCGGCCTGGCTATTACCGCGTCGTCGGCCTTCGCGCACGACATCTGGTTCAATCTCGTTCGCGACGGTGAAGGCGACGAAAGAGAGCATCTGTTCATCGCACGCGCGACGGCCGTCGTGGTCGGGGTGCTCGCCGTCGTGCTTTCGATCGCACTGCGCAGCTACAACGTCGCGTTTCTCGTCGGCTTGGCATTCGCGGTTGCGGCCAGCGCGAACGTCCCGGTGATCTTGCTGGCGTTGTCGTGGCGCCGCTTCTCACGCGGCGGAGCGATCGCCGGAATGTTGTGCGGGTTAGGCGTTTCGCTCGCAGCGATTCTCACGAGCCCGATCGTGCTCGGCGCGCATGCGATCTTTCCGCTCGAAAACCCGGGAATCGTCTCGATCCCGGCCGGCTTTCTCGGGGCGTTTGCGGGTTCGTTGATCTGGCCCGACGCAGAGGCCGAGGCGCTGTTCGATCGCCTGCGCGTGCGCGCGGCGACCGGCCTCGGCGCCGAAGTATGATTCGCCGCCGGTGGTTGCCGGCGCGTTAATGTTCCTTGATCGCGTAGTGGTCGGTGATTTGTAAACCCGACGTGCCGGGTTGGACGCTGAACGTCACCGCGTAGGCCCCTGCCGCCGTTTGGACTTCTGCGGCGACGTGATAGCCGGTACCGCTCGCGGTCGATTTGAGCGACACGACGTGCGCGGTCGAGTCCATGAATACTTCGCCCGGCGTACCGCTGGAGAGATAGGTCGTCGCCAGGGCACGATTACCGCTTGCCAACGCCGATAGATACGAGCGCACGACGCTCGCTGCGCGTTCCGACCCATCGGGTGCGGGCGCCGGCGTTGCTGCGGGCGTCGCCGCGGGCTCGACGGTCGGTCTCGCGGGAACGCCGTGGTCGGGTGGCGGCGGCGGCGTTTCTGCAATTCGGTGGACGCTTGGTCTGCCGGCCGGATGTGGTGACGCCGTGGCGTGGGTGGTTGGAGTGGGCGATGGGTTGGGACTCTTGGACGGCTGCGGAGAGGTCGACGGTGAAGCCGATGGCGACACATTGGGCGACGGCGTGGCCGACGCTTTATGCTTGGGCGATACGGCCGGGCTGGGACTCGATGTCGGATTGAGGGCCGGTTGCTCTGTCGGCACGGGTGTCACGAGCAGCGGGGTAGACTGCGCGACCGTCGTTCCGGGCGATTGCTTACCGGGTCCGCCTCCGAAAAAGTGCGCGAGCAACGCGCCCAAGAGCAAACCTGCGAAGACCACGACGAGCACCAGCGGGATTAACGGCAGTCCCCCCGATTCGCGTCCCTCGTCGGAACGGCGGCGGCGACGGTAATCGCTCACGATCCGGGTGCGAGCCGTTGCGCCACGGCATCATACAATCCACGCGGCAACACGTGGACCAGATCCGGGCGGCGCTCGACGAACACCGCTGTGCTTTCTTTCAAGAGACCGGGGCTGGAGGCGGCGTAGTCCAGGAGAGCCGATACCGCGTCGGTTTCGCGGGATGCCACACGTTCGAGGGTCGTTCCAGCTTCCTCGACGACGTCCTCAGACGACTCGCCGCGATCGCGAAACGCATCGAAAATGGATTCCACGAACGCCCCGCACGCTTCGTCGGGCATGTCGGGAACGGCGGCGCGATACTCCGTCGCGAGCTCGCCGTCGTCCATTTTCGCAACAAGCTTTTCAACGGTTCCGACGAGTAGTTCGGCAGGTACGTTGCCCAGGTGGGACACGGCGGTACCGTTTATTCCAAGCGGCAGGCAGCTCCTCGGCACGGACGAAAATGAGCGCCGTGATTCGCGTCAGGATACCGATGGATATCCGGGCCGTCGCCGACGGAGGGTCGGCGGCGTTTGCACTGGTCACGCCGTTGCGCGTACGCGACCTGCTGGCGATGGCGGTGCGTGAGGTAATCGGGTCGCGAGCGCCGGACGACAAGTTCGCACGCAGCGTCCGGCGCACGCTCAACGGGTTTCTGGCAGGCGACTATACCGTTCAAATCGACGGCCGCCGCTTCGCAGATCCCGAAGACGTCGTCGTTTGCGACGGCATCGCCGACGTGCGATTCTTCCTCAACCATCGTCGCGAACGTCTGCATCGCTGACACGCCTGGCCGCTCTTGCGGCGCAATGTTAGTCTAGAGGTAGAATCGCGCCAACGTTCCGGAACGGAGCCTCACATTTCTGCATCCCGCGTCGCCGGCACGCTCGCCGTTGTCGCCGGCCTTTTTTCTACGTTCGCACCGGCGCGAGCGGACGTTCGCTATTTCATCACCGGCCAAGACGTGTACGGCATCGGATCCGGAGTACAGGTTTCATCGGTGCGCTACTCGGGCGATCAGCAGCTGACGATCCGCCACGACGGCGCACGTATGAAGTACACGGTGCGCGCCGTTTATACTCGTTATGAAGGCGACGACGCGACCAAGCATACGGCCGTCTTCGAGCAAGAATCGCGTTCGGACGGATCGCTGCAAAATACGCTCGACGACGACCCGGATTTTCTCACGATTCTCAATCAGCCGTTCGCCATCTCGCTGGACCGCGCGACGCTGCAAGATTTGCGAACGCTTCGCGCGTCGGTTCCGTTTACGGCCGGTTCCCCGCTCGGCGACGGGGCGACGATGCGCGGCTTTCTACGGCCGGCGGGCGGTGGTCTGGTTGCCGGACGGCCCGCGGTTGCGATCGTCTTCGACGCTCAGGGTTCGATGAACGGCGCGGTGCCTAGCCACGGGCAAACGCGCATGTCGGGACGCATTCACATGAACGGCACCGCGTATTACGCGTCGAGCGATGCGCTGTTGCTCGAACTCGACGCGACCCTGCGCGTCGATGCCAATTTGAGCGCACCCGGCGGCGCCCCGACGCCGGTGAAGATCGTCTACCGGCGCACGATTCGCGCCGAAGCCGCCGCATCGGATGCAACGGCACGGCCCTAGACGCTAAAACGCGCCGACGAGCTCGACCTCGAGCGGATGCCGGAACGGCGATTCGCGCAACTGCGTGAACGGCGTAAACGCCAAA
Organism: Candidatus Tumulicola sp.; assembly: GCA_039935355.1. Lineage (GTDB taxonomy): Bacteria > Vulcanimicrobiota > Vulcanimicrobiia > Vulcanimicrobiales > Vulcanimicrobiaceae > Tumulicola. The sequence continues at coordinate 768 of JBDTKL010000222.1, read as the reverse complement.
TGATTCTGGTGACAGTCGATCAACATCTCGATACCGCGCTTCACGCAGCCGGTTTCTTCGATGTATTTCGCAAGCTTTTTCGTGAAGTAGGCCTTCGGGGAGCGAAGGACTTTGGCGTAATACGGATCCCCCGTTAAGTCCTCGCGATACACGCCCTCTTCGGGAACGAGCCAGACGAACCACGGATCTTCATTCTGCCGGTACCCGATCAGCACGAGTGGAATCGCTCGCACCGACTCGAGGTTCGGAAGAAAACTGCACAACGTGTACGCGTCGAATGCGATTTCCGTCGGTTCGATCGTTTGCATCATCGATTGAATCCCTTCATGAGCCGTACGCCCGCGCAAACAAAAACCGCCTCAGCGTTGCGTTGCTGAAGCGGCGTTTCAAGTCGATTGGCGGGCTACGCGGATGAGCGCCATACCCGGGTATTGGCGAGCGAACGGGACGCTCCTCGGATGCCGGCGCTCGCTCGCGCCGTGAGGTTCGCTCAGGAATTACTCGGGCATATGTGAAACCACAAAGGAGGCTGCAGGGGTCCGGGTCACTGTATGAGTGCACTCGCCGCGCCGTTGCTGCAGGGAGTTTTCGTGCCAACAGCGGTTCCGACCGGGACCATGGCGGCCGCCAGGCTGCCGTCCGCGGGCGTGCCCACCATCGAAACGTTCGAACGGGTCGTCGACGACTACCAACGCCGTCTCTACGGGTTCGCGCTTCGCATGACCGGCAACCGAGAGGATGCCGAAGAGATCGTGCAAGATGCCTTCG
>JBDTKL010000221.1:0-5063 GCA_039935355.1 Candidatus Tumulicola sp. | reverse complement strand
ACTCAGCCATTTTCAATTTGTTAACGAGTTGAACTAGACTTAGTTCAATTTCCAAAGCGTTGCGGAGGGTATACACCGGCCGACCGCTTTCAAGGATGCGAGAGTTTTCTGCGGCCCTTATCGAGAGCGACGACTCCCCAGATCGCCTCGACCACTCCGAAGGGCCACGTTCTGGCGAGCCAGCCGTAGATCGACGAAGCAAAGCATGCGGCAGCGAAGGCGAACGTCCACGCTCGATGACGCGACTCTAGCGCACCTTAACGTTGGCCCTCGATGTGCAACTAAACTTTATTGTGAAAAGGCGACCGTAGTTCACACTTCTATATCGGTCTTTCGATTCAGTTGGCAGGTGGCCCTTAGAAGCTATGGAAGGCTCGCATGCTATGAGGGAAGAGCGAAGTCGCGCTAGACGTGGCTCGTCGGACTTCGGACTGCTGTTGCGACACTTTCGTCTCGCCGCCGGTCTTTCTCAGGCTGTGCTGGCCGAGCTCTCGCAGATAAGCGTCGATGGCATTAGCGCGTTAGAACGCGGTTGTCGTTGCACACCGCGGCGCGAGACGGTGACGCTCTTGACGCGTGCTTTAGCGCTCGAGGGCGAGTCGCGACTCGACTTCGAAGCTTCGGCCTCTCACGAGCGCACTGCGTGGCCGCACGAACTATCATTCACAACAGCGAGTTTCGTTGGTCGCGAGCGCGAACTTATCGAGCTTGCCGGCCTGGTCGAAAAGCATCGTATGGTAACGATTACTGGGCCGGGTGGCATCGGCAAAACGCAAACCGCAGTACAGGTTGCAAAGCGACTCGCCGAAAGCGACAAGCTCGCGATTTGTGCGGTGGGGCTCGCCCCGATCGAAGACCCGAGTCTCGTAATTGCGACGATCGCACTAGCGCTAGCTCTACCCGAGAATCCGGAACAGAAGATCATCGACACGTTAGCGGCGTTCATTCGAGATAAGGCACTGCTGCTCGTTCTGGATAACTGCGAGCACGTTATGGATGAAGCAGCGAATGTCGCGACGGCGTTATTGGCCGAATGCCCGGTCCTTCGCATCCTCGCTACCAGCCGCGAGCCGCTGAACATGAGCGAGGAATGTATCTTCCGGCTACCGCCGCTCAGCACACCCGGCAAGAACATCGATGCACTCACCAAGCGCGAAGCCTCCGAGTACGAAGCAATTGCACTCTTCTGCGATCGCGCTAGTGCGCTCGATCATCGCTTCGGTTTGACCGACGAAAATGCGCCGGTCGTCGCAGATCTGTGCATTCGGCTAGACGGCATCCCGCAGTCGATCGAACTAGCGGCGGCTCGAGCGACTGCGTTATCATTGCAAGTGGGGCACCGCGCCTCACGCTGAGTTACTGCGAACTAGGTTGCCTGTGGCAATCCGCATCGACCGTATTGGTTCCGTTCGAGCCGAGGATTACGTGACGCGTGTATTCGTCATCGCTCACCTTCGTGATCGATGACGTTATCGGCACCCGCGCGTCCAGGAACTTGGACAAGACGAAGCCGTGAAACTTCGCGGCATCGGACGACGAGGCATTGACCGTCCTACCAACAAAATCGATGCCCGTGTGCCAATACACTTGCGTCGCACGATCGTAGCCATAGTAGTCGTCGCTCGAGCCAATGAAGGGATCGTTGATATGCCTTGCAGCGTATCGATTAGCGCTCGTCGCCGGCTTGGCTATCGACTATACCAGTCGAGCCATTCTTCCGGCTCCGGAGTTTTGAGCACAAACAGTAGGCTCACCAGGAGAGCTGTCGCAGTATGAATGACTACTTCTTCAATCCAGTAATACCAGCCCGAGGGCACGGAACGCGCGGAACAAAGACGATCCCACGAAAATGAAGGCTGTCAGCACGAGACATTTCTGCACCCACGTCAGCCGGCTTGCGCCGATTGAGCACGCCTACCGCGATATAGAGCGCACCGAAGCCAAGCACTACCGGCGCCAGCTCGATTAAATTGGTTAGCGCCTCGGTCGTCAAAGAAGCGGCCCGACAATCAGTTCTTTTGGTTGGCCCAACCACAGCGCGTTCACCAGATGATCGGCCTTCGCGAATCCGGTATTCGGATGAACCAGGATGCTCAAGCCATCGCGATTGAGCATCAGCCACGGGACGATAGTCGCGAACATCGACGGGTCGAACGCCACCTCGAACATCGGCGTCGGATGCGGGCCGATCGGCCGATCGACAAGCCGGCTCACGAAGACGTCGAAGCGCTGGTTAAGCTCGCCGCGCAACGCTTCGGCCGCGCGCCGTTGCTCCGGACTATCAAAATACACGTGAGCGTGATAGTCCGCGATCGTGTCAGTGGATTGAAGCGGCATAGATTGAGCTACCCCGTGGGCGGCCCCGGGCCCTTGCGAGGCGCTTGACGCCGGCAATGGCCGATGCTATGGTGTGGAACATGCTTCACGGCTCTTGCTATATGGCGGCCCCCACGATCCGCATGCGAATGTATGCGGCAGGGTCGTTATGAGGCGCATGTAGCAGCTCGATAACAGAGCTACCAGCACTTCGAACGCCCAGCCACTTCAGGCTAGGGCGTTTTCGTTTTCCTCGCTTTCCCATCTCACCAGGAGGCAAGGTCATGAGTTCTATCGCGCAATCACGGGGTTTTTCAACGCGAGCGGTCTGGAGCGGGCAGGATCCGTGCGCCGCGACCGGCGCGACGATCGTGCCCGTGTATCAGACCGCGACGTACACGCTTTCAGAGGTCGGCGTCCATAAGGGTTTCGATTATTCGCGCACGGCGAATCCAACGCGTAGGGCGATGGAACGCCAGCTGGCCGATCTGGAAAACGGCGCATACGGCAGCGCGTTTGGGTCGGGAATGGCGGCGGTGAACGGCGCCGTCTCGCTGCTCGCGCAGGGCCATCACCTGCTCGCGACGCGCGACATTTACGGCGGCACGCACCGGCTGTTTACGCAAGTGTTGTCGCGCTACGGGATTGACGTGACGTTTGTCGATGCGAGCGATCTCGCGGCGGTGCGGGCGGCGACGCGTCCGAGTACGCGGATGCTGTGGCTCGAGACGCCGAGCAATCCGACCCTGCGGCTCTGCGATATCGCCGCGTTGGTCCGCGATAAGCCGGCCGGCGTGGTGGTCGCGGTTGATAATACGTTCGCGTCGCCGTTTTTGCAGCAGCCGCTCGATCTCGGAGCGGATATCGTAGTGCATTCAACGACGAAGTATATTTGCGGGCACAGCGACGTGGTCGGCGGCGTGGTGATTTCGAACGACTCGGCTATTGCGGAGCGCGTCGCGTTCAATCAAAACTGCGTCGGGGCGATTCCCGGGCCATGGGACGCGTATCTAACGCTGCGCGGGGCCAAGACGTTGGCGTTGCGCATGCGCGCGCACGTCTCGAACGCGCAGGCTGTTGCGGAGTTTTTAGAATCGCGCGACGACGTGCAGCAGGTGTATTATCCGGGGTTGGCGTCGCATCCGCAGCACGAATTGGCGCGGCGGCAGATGCGCGGGCCCGGCGGGATCGTGTCGTTTCGGCCACGCGGCGGGGTGGCGCGGGCCCACGCGCTGACGACGGCGACGTCGGTGTTTACGCTGGCGGTTTCGTTGGGCGGAGTTGAATCGCTGATTTGCAGTCCTGCGCGGATGACGCACGGGTCTTTGACGCCAGCAGAACGGGTTGCGTTGGATGTGAGCGACGATTTGCTGCGGTTGTCGGTCGGGATCGAAGATACCGACGACTTACTCGCCGACCTGGCGCAGGCGCTGGACGCGACGGCGTCCGTGGGAACTTCGGAGGAGCGCCAGAAGCAGTTCGCATGAGCGAATTGACGACGGTAGGGCGGCATTCGGAGCGAGGACACTACGACGCGGACACGGTCGCGGCGATTTTGGACGCGACGTTTGTGTGCCAGGTGGGCTTTGTGAACGACGGCTTACCGGTCGTGTTGCCGACGATTCATGCGCGGTCGGGCAACGTTGCGTACATTCATGGATCGTCGCTGGCGCGGTGGTTGACGGCGATCGACGGAGCGGAGATTTGTCTGTCGGTTACGCTGGTGGATGGGATCGTGTTCGCGCGCTCCGCGTTCAACCACTCGCTGAATTATCGGTCGGTGGTCGCGTTTGGGCGCGCGGTCTTGGTGAGCGATCCGGACGAGAAGCTGGCGGCGCTGCACACGATTGTTGAGCGCGTACAACCCGGCCGATGGGACGACTCGCGCAAACCGAGCGCCGGCGAGCTGAAGGCGACGACGGTGTTGCGCATACCGCTGGATCGTGCGTCGGCGAAAGTGCGCAACGGACCGCCGATCGACGCGTCGGCGGATTACGAGTCTACTTATTGGGCGGGTGTTGTGCCTCTGAATGTCGAGCGTGGCGAGGCGGTTCCCGATCCGAAGTTACGCGAGGATATCAAGGTTCCGGCGTATTTGGGCGGCGGGTAACCGACAAACGGATTCAATGCCTGATGAACACGGCGCCATTTGTCTTGGGATATTAAACTTAGTGTCTGTAACTTCCGGTTTTGCCCCGCTTCGGTCCGGAGGCGATTGGTTCAGCGGGTGTTGTACGGACAACGATACGGCGTGAATGTGAAGAGTAGTTGCTCAGTGTTGAGATTTCGTAATGCGAAAGCAATACGTTATCGGATAATCGGCCACAGCCACGCCGCCTATCGTCTGAATCTTGTATGCAGATCGGCTTTTGGTAGGGATTGCGATGACCCAAAGTTTGTGAGTTCCAGGGGACAGGCCGTGGAGACCTATTGTGATCTTGTATTCGCGCACCTCGGGGCTTGGTTGCAATGTGGTGATTGGCGATCCATCTAGCGAGTACGCCAGCCCAGCCACGTCTTGTAGTAACTCTGAGGCCGGATGCTCGACGCTGTGGAACACATACGTGCCAACAATAAATGTCGCTGCAAGCGATTGCCGCCCTGTAGACAAGGCGTTAAGTCGAAACCGCTGCGAGGCTGGTTCAACAACGGTTACACCTGTACCGGAGCAAATATAGCGCCAGCTGATCGAGTCATCTCGAACGGTGGGCTGGCCCTTTGCGCAAACTGGAATTGCTGTAACTAGA
>JBDTKL010000220.1:0-12074 GCA_039935355.1 Candidatus Tumulicola sp. | reverse complement strand
TACAGCGGTCCCGAATCGTTGGCAAACGCAGTTTGCGTTTGGATGACGAAGCTTTGACCGTCGGTGCCGATGGTCGTAACGGATTCTTCGGTGAGACCCAGCGAGGATAACGCGCCACGAACGGCGTCGGCGGTGGTCGGACGCGTGAAGCGCACCGTTATGTCGGTACCGCCGGTAAACGACAGACCGAGACGCAGCATGTGGGACGGATTGAAGCCGTTACCGCCTTGGAAACCGTGATAGACCATCGAGCCCAAGCCGAGCGCGATAATGAGGTACGAAATCGTCGAGACGATGCGGAACCATCCGACGATATTCCAGTTGAGTCTACGGAATAGCATCGGCTACGCCCCCGCCCGCGAGAAAATGCCAACGTCGGCCTTGCCCACGCCGTAGAGTTCGGGCGTCGTGGCCACGTCGTTATCGACCAGCGCGTCGATGAAGAAGCGCGTGATGAATACGGCGGTGAACAGCGAGACGACGGTTCCCCAGAAGAGCGTGAATGCGAAGCCTTTCACCGTTCCGGTGCCGAGCATGTAGAGCACGCCCGCGCCGACGATGGTCGTGAAATGGCTATCGAAGACGGCCGAAAACGCGCGAGCGAACCCGACGCGTACGGCACCGCGCATCGACTTACCGTTCCACAACTCTTCTTTGATGCGCTCGAAAATCAGAACGTTGGCATCGACCGCCATACCGATGGAAAGGACGAAGCCCGCGATGCCCGGGAGCGTGAGCGTCGCGTGGGACGTAGCGAGAATCGCCATCATCACCAACACGTAAATCGCTAGCGCGACGTCGGCCAGAAATCCCGGCAAACGATACACGACGACCATGAACAGCAGCACCAGCCCCAGTCCGAGAATCGATGCCCGCAGCGACTGAATCAAGTCGATCTTGCCGAGCGTCGGTCCGATCGTCTCTTTTTCGACGATCTTGATGCTAACGGGCAGTGCGCCGGCGTTCAACTCGTTGGCGAGCGTCGTCACCTGCTCGATCGTGAAGGTACCGTTGATCTCTCCGCTGTCAAAAATCGGGCCGTTGATGATCGGCGCCGAAATGTAGCGGCGATCCAGGAAGATGCCGAGCGGCTTTCCGATGTTGTCGCTGGTCAGCTTGCCGAACTTGGCCGGATCTTTGGTTTGAAACAGCACGATCGGCGCGCTGCCGCCCGTCTGCTGGTAGCCGGCTTGTGCGGCTTTTAAATCCTTACCGGAGTACACGACCAGACCGCTGGCGTTGTACGCGCCGTTCGCGAGGTAGGCTTCGGCCTGCGCCTTCACTTTGGCCGGCGCGCTCGCATTGTCGACGACCTGCTGCGCCGCTTCCGCTTTTTGCATCACGTCGGCCGGAACGATTTTGTACTCGAGAACGGCGACTTCTTTGAGCACGCGCTCGGCTTCATCCGGATTCTTGACGTTCGGCAGCTCGACCAAGATGCGGTCGGTTCCGACGTTGCTGATCGACGGCTCGGTCACTCCCAGGCCGTTAATACGCTTGTCGATGACCTCGCGCGTTTGCGCCTGCACTTGGCTAGTGATCGTCGGCACCTCGGCGGTCGGATACATCTGCAGCAGCAGACGGGATCCGCCTTGCAAGTCGAGGCCCAAGTGAATTTTCTGCTGGACCGGCAGAATCGCCCACAGCGAGAAGACGATAATGGCCAGGATGACCAGCGCCTTGAACGGCGTCTTGAGGTTATTCCAGTTCATTGCATCCGAACAAAAGACAAGTGCAAACAAAAGACCCGCTGCGGCGGGCCGCGGGTCACCAAGGTTTACGGTTGTACAGCGAACAGGCCTGCCGCGAGCGCTGAAACGCTACGGCTGCCGCTACTTCTTAGAGCAAGCTTTCGCCGCGACGCGCGCCGTAACGCCACGCGCCGGCTTGGCACAGGCGTGACGCGCGGCCGGGAGCCGGTTGAGTGCGTACTGTTCCACGGTCATGGCCATCGAATCGTCGAGTCCGAGTGACCGATACGGCAGCGAGGCGGTTCCTGCGCCGCAACCGGCGAGGAAGGCCAAAAGCAGGACGGCGACCATGGGACGCATCGTGATCCTCCGGGAAGCGGCTGCCGGCTAGTACGCGCCGGGGCACCCGATTGTTACAGCTGCTCTACGAGAAGTTCCACGTCACGGAGCGAGCTCATGCGCTCCCAACACGGCCGCAGGCTCGAGAACGAGCTCGGGCGGTAGCTCGCCGTATCCGAAGACCGAAACCCGGACGCCCGACCGGAGCAGAAAGTCGGCCAGGAGCGGTCGCAAGGCAGCGGTGCAAACGACGGCGGCTCGCTCGCGCGGGATCGATGCGGCATAGGACGCGATGCGGTCGCGCACGGCAGCGGCCGTTGCCGCCGAAGCCGGCAGCGCTCCGCCGGTCCATGCGTCGAGTAAACTTCGTTCGAACTCCGGATCGAACGCGATCGGAGCGAGCGAGCGTGTCTCACGACGGCGGAGCAGCGCAGGCACAACCGTCCTCCGCGCCGACTCGGCTAGCTCTTGCGGATCGCGCGTTCCGGCCTCGAGCATCGTTTCCAGAACGCCGACCGGGTCGCGCGGCCAAGCACCTTCGCGCAACAGCAGTCCGAATGCACGGTGCAGAATTCCAATCGGCAACGCGTCGGTGCCGACATCTTTGACGACCGAAGGAACCGACGACCGCAGATGCTCGAGCAACGTATGCAGCTCTTGCCGGCCAACCAGCTCGGCGGCATGCGTCCGCGCTACTTCTGCAAGGTGCGACCCTAACACCGAAATCGGATCGAACACCAACGCGCCGGCATCCAGCGCGCGCTCGCGGTCGGCGTGATCGATCCAGGCGGCCGGTAATCCGTACACCGGTTCGCGCTCGACCGTACCGAGCCGAGAAACGACCGGCTCATCAGCAACCGCGAGCAGACGATCGACTTCGAGCCTACCTTCCCCGGCAACGCGGTCGCGAACGCGAATCGCATACCGCTGCGCGTCGCGCGTCAAGTCGTCACGCAAGCGCACGCCCGGAAGTACGACGCCGATGTCGCCGGCCAGGGCGCGGCGTACCTCACCGATGCGATCGAGCAGTGCGTCGGCGGCCGGTGCGATCAGCAATCGCGTGAGGTCGGCGCCCAAGTCGATCGCCAACGCATCGACGCCGATCAAGCCGAGCGCCAATTCCGGACGACGCATGACGTTGCGGCGTGCGCGCTCGCTCTCGCGTTGCAATTCGCCGCGCTCGCGGCGCAATCGCACGGCCGCCGCCTGCGCCAACGCGAACGCGCCGATCCCCAACGTAAAGAACAACGGCCGCGGCAGCGCCGGCACGAATCCGAGTGCGATCAGCAGCCCTCCGGCGCTGCGCAGGACGTCGGGACGCGCGAAGAGTTGCGCGGCGAGATCTGCCCCCAGCGCGCCGTCGGTGGCGACACGCGTTACCATCATGCCCATCGCGGTAGAAATCAGGAACGCCGGCAACGTCGTCACCAGCGCGTTACCGATCGACAGCAACGCGAACGTGTCGAGCGCATCCAGCGGAGTCATTCCGTGATACGCCATTCCGACGATTATGCCGCCGCACAGGTTGAGCGCGACGATCACCAGCGCAGCTACCGCATCGCCTTTGACGAATTTTCCGGCGCCGTCCATCGCTCCGTAAAAATCGGCTTCGCGCTGCACGAGCGCGCGTTTGCGCCGCGCCCCGTCGACGTCGAGAGCCCCGGCATGCACGTCGGCATCGATCGCCATTTGCTTTCCCGGCATTGCGTCGAGCGTAAAACGGGCAGCGACTTCGGCCACGCGCTGCGATCCGCTCGCGATGACCACGAACTGAATGGTGATCAAGATCGCGAAGACGATGACGCCGACGACCAAGTTGCCGTTCACGACGAACGCACCGAACGCCGGGATGATCGATCCGACCGTGCCCGGCACGGCCCCTTGCGTGAGGATCAAGCGCGTCGCCGACACGTCGAGCGACAGCCGGAACAGCGTCGCGAACAACAGCGCCGGTGCGAACGCTGAAAACTCCAACGGGTCGCCGACGGTAACCGACAGCAACAGCACCAAAGCGGAACCGAAAATGTTCAAGCCGAGCAATACGTCGAGCAGCCACGGCGGCAGCGGCACGATGAGGATGGCAACGACCGCTAAGAGCAAGCCCGCAAACGCGTACACCGCCGCCTTCACGTGCGAGCCTCGCTCGACGCGCGCGATAAGGCCGCGACCACCTCGGCAACCGCGACGTAGTGTTCGAGCGCGATCGGACGTCCGATAGCGGCATCGGCGAACAACGCTCGAGCCAACGGCGGATTCTCGACGATGGGGACGCGCAACTCGGCGGCCAGCGAGCGAACGCGCAACGCAGCTTGGCCGGCAGCAGCGACCAGGATCACCGGTACCTGCACGCGCGGCGGTGCGTACTGCAAGGCGACGGCGACGTGCGTCGGATTGACCACTACGAACGACGCATCTTTGACGTCCGAGGGTGCGCCGCGCAGGAACGATCGATGGAGTGCGCGGCGCCGGCCTCGCGCATTCGGATCGCCATCCTGTTCCTTTGCCTCGCGCTTGCGCTCGTCGAACGACATGCGCAGTTTGAGCAGCCACGCACGGCGCGCGCTTGCATATTCGGCGACGGCAAATGCCAAACCGCACGCGCAGGCAGTCAACGCCGCGCCGCGTACGCCTTGCCACGCCGTCGCGGCGAGTTCGGCAGGGTCGTGCGCGCGCAATAGTTGCGCGCCCGCGTGCACGACGATCGACGAGATCGCGGACGCAGCCACGCAGAATGCGGCGATAGCTCGCACGGCGTGCGCCATCGTTTCGCGCGACGCGATGCGCCTGATTCCCGCGAATACGTCGAGTCGCTCCGCGGCAAAACGGAGCGGGACGACGGCAACACCTCCGCTTTGAACGATCGCCGCCGCAATGCCGGCGGCGGCGGCCGCGCCCATCGGAACGAGGACCGCCGCCATGGTGAGCACGGCATCGTCCCACGGCGCAATCTCGCTGGAAGCGGCGCGAGCCAGTGCGGCACCCAACCGCGTGCCGATCGGTAACACGAGCGATGCCAATGCGATTGCCGCGACGAGGAATGCGACGTTCGCTGGCAACTCGACCGACCGCGCGACGTTCCCCTCGCGCTTGGCTTTCTGCAGGCGCTGGGGCGTCGGTTCGAATGGTTTTTCGGCCTCGTCGCTCAACGGCGCGCCGGCAACGCGTGCACCGGAGCGATCGCCGCTTGCGATAACGACGAGGCCGTCAATGCGGTCGCGACGAGCGCCGCCGCGAAAACCAGCGGAAACGCCAAGGTCGTGCTGCCGAAGCGCGGCACGGCACGCGACAGCGAACCGAGCGCGATCTGCACGACGAACGCAACGCCGATCGACGGACCGGCGACGGCGATCCCGGCGGCAACCATCGCTTCTCCCAATCCAGCGCCGAACTGCGTCCACGCGTACGCGCCGGCCGGCGACGCCACCGGAACGCGCACGAAGCTGTCCGCAAATGCCGGAATGACGATCCGATAAGCGCCGAGTAAAAAGAACGCGCCGGTATATGCCAACGACCACAAGCGACCGAAACCGCTGGGAGCGACGAGTTGCAGGTTTGGAGCGATGGCTTTGACGCCGACGTAATCGTCGATCGCGCGCCCACCGGCGTAGGCCGCGTCGTACACCAGCGAGGCGGCCGTTCCAATCGCCGCACCCACCAAGACCTCCAGCGCCAGCGCGGGCACGAGCAGCGCGTCGAGCGGCGCGCGCGTCGCCGGCACGCCCGGTACGATCGCGCCGGCCAGCAACAGCGCGAGTCCGGCCCGCAACGGCGCGCCGACGCTCGGATGTGCGATGCCGGGAGCCCGCGCAACGAATCCGGCGCAGCGCGCAAAGACGAGAACGGCCGTCGACGTCACGAACCCGTCACCAGCGACGGGATCGCATGTAACGCGCGTTCGAACAGCCCGGCCAGCAAATGCATCGCCGGCACGCCGGCCGCCAGCGTCAAGGTGCCGACGACGATAATTTTCGGAAGCAGCGTCAACGTCTGCTCTTGCACTTGCGTCGCAGCTTGTACGATGGCGACCGCCGTTCCGATCGCCGCAGCCAACGTCAATACCGGCAGCGCGAGAATCGCCGTAACGATCGACGCATCGCGTAACAATCCCGAGAAGGCATCCACCGCACCAGTCTGCGCCGGTACGATGACGCAAACGTTACCGAAAAACGATCAGGATGCGCTTCCGGCGGTTGCGAAGTCGAGGCGCCACGCGCTCGCGGCCAACAGCGACGAAACGATCGCGCGCGTCGCGGGCGAACGATTCAGCGTGTAAAAGTGAATTCCGGGAACGCCGGCCTGCAATAACGCGACCGCCTGCATCGAAGCGAAGGCGACGCCTAACGCCTCGACCGCTGAAGGGTCGCCGCGACGCGCTTCCATTTCGACGTGCAGTTTGGGCGGAATCGTCGCACCGCACATTGCCACAAAGCGCCGGATCTGATCGAAGTTCGTGATCGGCATCACGCCCGGCAAAATCGGCACGTCGATTCCTGCGGCTCGAACGCTCCGTACGAAATCGAAATACTTTTCGTTATCGAAGAACAGTTGCGACACCAAGAAGCCGGCGCCGGCGTCGACCTTGCGACGTAGAAAATGAAGGTCCTCGGCCGGGGCGGACGATTCGGGATGCTTCTCCGGGTAACACGCCGCGCCGATGCAGAAATCGTAATTCCGTTTCAGCATCGCGATCATTTCCTCGGCGTGCGCGAACCCCGTCGGTGGCACAGTGAAGGATTCGTTGCGCGGAGGATCGCCGCGGAGCGCTAAGACGTTGCGGATGCCGGCGCGCGACAGATCGTCGAAGAGAGCGCGCAGTTCGGAGCGCGTCGCACCCACGCACGTCACGTGGGCGACGACGGTCAGTCCGATTTCTTGCTGGATCTGCTTGGCGAGTGCCACCGTGCGCGCGCGCGTCGACCCGCCCGCGCCATAGGTGATCGAGACGAACGCCGGGCGTAACGGCTGCAACGCGGCGATGGTTTCGAACAAGCGCTGCGAACCGTCGTCGTCTTTAGGCGGGAAAAATTCGAACGAAAAGAACGGCCGCAAGCTTGCGAGCGCGTCGGCGATGCGCATATGGGCTTGTTTACCGAAAACTCGCCGCAACGCCTCCGCATACCAACGCCCAGCCATCGACCATGACGAATAATAGTAACTTGACCGGAAGCGAGACGACGGGTGGGCTCAGCATCATCATCCCGAGACCAATCAAGATCGCGGCGACGGAGAGATCGATGGCGACGAACGGCAGATACAATGCAAATCCGATTGCGAAGGCGTTGCGAAGTTCGCCGACGACGAAGGCCGGCACGAGCACGTCGAAAGGGGCACGTTGCGGCGGCTCCGGACGGCGATGCGCGACACGCTCGAACATTGCAATATCCGAACGCCGGGCCTGACGGAGCATGAAGGCCTGAATCGGCTCCACCGCGCGCGCCAGCGCCTGCGATTGCGTCAACCGGCCGCGCGCGTAGGGCTCGAGCGCATTACGCCGGATGGCATCGAACGCCGGCGCCATCACGGCCATCGTCAACACGAGCGCTAAGCCCGTCAGCGCCGCGTTAGGCGGTAGCGCCGACGCCCCGATTGCCGACCGAACCAACGATAACACGACGGCGATGCGGACGAACGACGTGCACATGACCAGCAAAAACGGGACGATCGACAGCACGGTTAGCCCGGCCAAGACGTCGAGTGGAAGTGACGCGTGCGTATGCGATGTCAGCGAAGCCAGATCTCCGGCGACGCTCACGAGCGAGGCTCGGGTATTTCGACAATGCGAACGCCGAAACGATCGCCGACCGCAACGATCTCACCCCGCGCGATGCGCCGGTCGTTCGCTAATAGATCCACGGGCTCTCCGGCCGCCCGGTCGAGCTCGACCACCGAACCGCTGCCGAGTTTCAAAATATCGGCGATCGTCATCCGGCACGAACCTAACCGCGCGGTCACATGCAGTGGAACGTGCAGCAACGCATCGATGCCACGTCCGGCCTCACCATCCGTCATGCACCCGCACCCAGCGACAGCGCGTAACGGTCGTTCCGAATACCTGCCGGACCCGTGCCGACCGTTCGTCCGGCAACCGTCAAACGCGCCGCATTCCATCCGTGCAACGGAAACACGTCGCCCGTGCGCAACGAGGCTACGGCCCGAGCCGTCACCCTCGCGACGTCCACAATTGCATCGACGCGTACCTCGACGCCGCGCAACACGTCCACCGTCAGACTTCCCGCCGGTTCGGGTGGAGCGTCGTGCGATAGCGCAACCCCGATCCGCGCGCCTACCGGTGGGTCGATCGCAATCTCGAAATACGAACGGAAACCCGACATCGAAGGAATCCGTTCGAGCGAATCGCGTTCGTACGGCCCGCACACCGGCACCAGTGCGCCCGCAATCGAGGCGACGGCGCGATCCAGAATATCGCGTTCGAGGGGCGAGAGCGGACGCGGTGGCTCGGCGGGTGCGGCGCTTTCCCCGAACGCAGCAGCCGCCATTGCGGTCGCATCGCGCAGACGCAACACGATCGCTGCGTCCGACACGCTCCCGCGAACGCGATAGAGCGTCGCATCGCGCCCGATCTCGCGCCACCCGTCCTCACGCGGAATCGCCGGCTCGAACAAGCGTGTTTGCAGCGGAATGCCGAGCAACGCTCCCAGCGTCTCGCGAACGTTTGCGGCAACGAGACACGCCGCACTCAACGGCAGCCACGATCGTTCTTCGAATGCCGCACGACGGACCGACGGTTCCCCTGGATCGCCGAGGAACGTCAAGCATCTCATTTGACGACGTCCATGACCGTTTTTCCAAACCGTCCGTGCGCGGCTTCCGCTGCAGCCAAGGCATCGAATGCAACGTAGGCATCTTTTAAGCGCTCGAGGCTGCGATCGATATCGACGCGACTCTCCTCGCGACGGTTGGGCGTGAGCGCTCCGAACGCAGCGTCGCCGGGAACGCCGACGTGCGGCACCACGCCGCTCGGCGGGGAAAACGACTGGCCGTCGTCCGATCGCAGCGCCGTCGATGCCGGGAAACGCGCGAGCGCGACGCGTCCGATCGTTACGTTGCCGCCGGAACGCCGGCCGGTGCGCGGATCGACCGACGTGCGAACGTACGCCACGCTTCCGTCGCTCTCGACGCGCATGGCTCCAGCGCGTCCCAACGCCGCATCGACCGGGTCGATCGTCAGCTCCTCGAGCGGCCCGTCGGGGCTTCGCCGGCCGAGTACCGGATCGCCGTGTTCGGTTACCAAATGTCCGTCTGCAAATCGAAAACTGCCGTCGCGCGTGAAGGTGCGCGTCTCGCGTTGACCCGCAACGATAAAATAGGCGCCGTCGGGCGCGGAAACCGACATCGGGTCGAGCGCGAAGCGTTGCCGTGGCGCTGCGGTCGCGACGTCGCCGTGCGACGGCAATGCGCCGGGAGTAAATGCGCGCCGCACGTCGGCCGCGCGTTCGGAGATACGATCGAGCGCCGCGCTCAGCCCCGCATTTACGAACATGCCGGACCCGCCTCGACGCGGCTTTCGAACGCGAGGCCACGTGCCGCAAGCGAAGCGCGTACCTGCGCGAGCGCGCGAGCGACCGTGTCGCGCCGTTCGGGTGCGCACATCGCGACCAGATATGTTTTGTCGCCACGCGACTGCAGGACGATCAACGCTCGCGCTACGCCTTCTCCAACGACGAACGCAGCGCGGCGCGGCGGACGCTGGGGTCGCGCCAACGCACGTTCGATACGATTCGCCATCCGCGACGGCGTGCGGTCGCTGCGAACGTCGTTCGCACCGATCGATTGCGTGATGCCGCGCGGCCGGGGCGACGCGACGAAACGGTTTTGTCTCACGTCACGAGCCGCAACGGCTACGGAAGGGTGCTCCACGTTCGCGGAGGGTGCGCGATTCGATTGCGCGGGCCTGGGCCGGTTTGGCGTCGTTCGAGCGACGTGCAACGCCGAATACCAGGCTTGCGAGAGCACGCGCGGGTCGATTGCCGCCAGCGGCGCCGCGACGACGCTGACTCGGAGTTGCTCGGTCATCATGCCGGCATCGTCGCAGACGCTGGTTGATGCCGCGTAGCGGAGTGGTTACCGGAACGTTATCGCGACGAAAAGGCCTTAGTGCTCGTACTGCGGACGATAGCGGCCGTCGTCGAACCAGTGCGTCTTCTCGAGATACAGCGTGTTATTCGCGTCGTCGAACGTTACGATAAAATTGCGCAACGAGCCGAAACCGATGTTTCCGGCGTCGTCGCCGTCGGCAAATGCGCCGCGATCCGCCAATATGATGTTGGCATAGCGATTGTAGAGTGAAAACGGACCGATTTGCAGCCGATCGACCGTCGTAGGGACTGCAGCGCTGGATCCGCCGACGCCGCGATTCGAGGCGAACGTGCGCGCTTGCCCGTAAAAGACGACCCCCGGGTTGGCCTGCACGAACGCGTGAAAGATCAGCAGATCGCTGTTGTTGCCGGTATCGACGACGAATCGGCCGTCGACTTTATTGTTGATCCGCGCGACGACCTCGGACACATCGCGATTCGTTTCCAGCGGAATCGGCGCTCCGCGAACGGGTAACGAGCCGGGTTGCGCGATCGTCAGCATCGATTTCTCCGGATCGATGCGGATTTCGGCCGCTGCAAAGAACGGGAAGCCGAGCACGCCGTCGACCGCTTTTCCATCGTACGTCAATCCGTTCAAATCGACGACGGTGACCGCGTTGACCGGTAATCGCGCCGCACCGATGTCGATCGCATCGAGCGGGGCGACGCCCGCTCCTTGCGTGTTGCGCGCGCCTCGAATCTCGATCGTTCCCTGCGGTTCGATGCCAAGACGGGCAGCCGCTTGCGGATCCAGAACGACCCCTTGCGAACCCGAGTCGATCAACAGCAGCAGTGGCTTACCGTTCGCCGAAGCGCGGACGTACTGTAATCCCTTATCGGACAATAACGGCACGGTGACCGGCGCCGTTGCACCGATGCGAACGCTCTGCGGAACGGCGAAAATCGAAGCGTCGATCGGCCGGTCGACATCGACGGTCGTCACGATCGACGTGAGGCTGAGGCCGCCGCCGGCAGACTCCACCGATCGCGGCGCGTACAACGCGCCGTTGGTCACGGCATAGTCGTAATACTCAACGGTAGCCACGCCGTCGCCGTCGGGATACGCCGTTTCATCGATCATCGAGGTCGCGGCATCGAGTGCGATTCCGTACGGATCGCCGCCCGGAACCTGTACGCGTAACCGGTATACCGCACGCCCGTCGGGCAACGTGGCTTGCCCGAGCAATACCGCATCTTCGGGATGGTGAACGAAGGCGTTCGATTCGATCGAGTCTTCCGTTCGTTGACGAAGCGCAGCCGAAGGGCCGCTTTTGCGGACGTCGCCATATACGTTCCGAACGTATCGTACGTCTCCAACACGCACCGTTTGGCGCGTGCGCACGCCGAGCGCCTCGTCGTAGCGCCGGAGATCGCCATCGAGCCAACTGTGAAACGTTCCGATCGAGCCCAAACCGGTCAACGTTCCACGAACTTCCAACGTTCGGGGCTGGACGACGTGCATGGCCGATAACGCCTGCGCTCGACGCGCCAAGAGCGACTCGACGGTTATGCCGTCGGAAGCGCTCGCCGGAACGGCCGCGAGCAGCAATGCCAAGAACGGCAGGGCGAACGTGCGCACGCAGGTTGATTCGGCGTTATCGTCGCGCGGGCTTGCATGCTGCGCTTACACGATCGAGGCGGCCAACGCTAGGAGTTCGTGACGCGTCGCTCCGAACGCACTCGGCTCGGAGTCCTGGCGGAGAAAGGCGAGCAGTCGTTCTTCGGCCGCGACCGCACGACGCGCCGCCGAGCCGCTCGACTCGATGCCGAGCAGACGCGCATCTTCGGTGCGCTCCAGCAGTGCGAGAGCATTTCGAACGGTAGCTCCGGCTTGCAGATGTGCCGCCTCCACGACGGCGTCCATCGTGCGGCTCGCGCTGCGTAACGCATCGATCGCCGGGAAATGCCCGCGCGCCGCTAAGCTCGGCGACAACGCGATGTGGCCGTC
>JBDTKL010000219.1:0-7800 GCA_039935355.1 Candidatus Tumulicola sp. | reverse complement strand
GACAGCGTCATGCATTCGGATTGGGACCTGGTCGTCGAGATATCGTCCGACCCGCGACGCGTGCGAGCCGCAGCAACCGCATTGGCGCCTCGCATGCGACACTTCGCGTACATTTCGTCGGCCAGCGTGTACGTCGAGGACGCGGCGCCGGATCAAGACGAATCGGCGGCGATTCACCAACCGACCGAAGATGGTGCGGCCAGCGATCCGGAACTGTATGGCGCGCATAAGATCGCGTGCGAACGCATCGCCCGAGCGGAGTTCGGAAACGATACGACGACGATCTTCCGCGCCGGCCTGATCGGTGGTCCGGGCGATCGCTCCGATCGCACCGGCTATTGGCCGCTGCGCTTCGCTCGACCGGCCGACGAACGCGGACGCGTTCTCATTCCCGACGCTCCCGATCTCGCAACGCAAGTGGTCGACGTGCGCGATCTCGCAACGTTCGTGCTCCATTGCGCGCGAGCCGGTGTCGCCGGAACGTTCAACGCCCTCGGCGATTCGATCGGCCTCGCCCAGCATCTCGCCGTCGCGCGCCGCGTCGCCGGCTTTCGCGGCACGACGGTTGCAGCCGATCCGGCGTGGCTTACAGCGCACGATGTCGAGCCGTGGATGGGCCCGCGTTCCTTGCCGCTGTGGTTGCCGCTACCGGAATACGCAGGCTTCGGATCACGTGACGGCTCCGCGGCACGCCGCGCCGGTCTTCGCATTCGCCCGCTGGAAGAAACGCTCGCCGACGTGCTCGGCTGGGAACGCACGCGCGACATCACGGTTCGTCGCGCGGGATTGACGGACGACGACGAGCGCCAACTCTTGCAAGAACTCGAAGGGTAGGGCGACGCTTCCGCTCATTACGCTCGGCCACGGAACTGCAACTGCCGAGGCGCTGGCCAACCTGTTGCGCGGCTCCGGAGTAACGGCGCTCGTCGACGTGCGCTCGGTTCCGAAAAGCTTGCGCCATCCGCAGTTTCGCATGGACGCGATAGAAGAATGGGTTCCGCGTGATGCCGGCACTTCGTATCGTTGGGAACCCGCCCTCGGCGGCTTTCGCAAGCCGCAGCCCGGCAGCAGCAACATCGCGTTGCGGCATCCGGCCTTCCGCGGCTACGCCGATTACATGCAGACCCAAGCGTTCCAAAAAGCGCTCGATACGTTGCTCCACGGCGCCGCCGAAGAACGATCGGCCATTCTCTGTTCGGAATCGCTGTGGTGGCGATGCCACCGGCGCTTGATCGCGGACGCCGCCTTATTGCTCCACGGCGTCGAAGTGCTGCATTTGATGCACGACGCAAAACTGCGCCCGCACATACCTACCGACGGCGTGCGCGTGACGAGCGACGGGCAGTTGCGGTACGATGCGACGTTGGTTTGACGTGCTGCGCCGGAATGCCGCGCGCGCAGGCCGAAGGATTGCCTAACGGTGTTTATTTGTATCTGCAACGGGCTGACCGAACGACGCATCGTCGAAGCGGTCGAGCAGGGCGCGCGCTCGCACGAAGAAGTGTACGCCCGCTGCGACTGCGTCGCGCAGTGCTTCGCGTGCGCCGGCGAGATCGATCAGATCGTGCTTCGGGTTACGACTCGGACGTCGGAAGATCGCCCATCGCCGACTGCAGATAATTCTCCCGCCCGATCGACTTGACCAACGCGATTTGCGTTTCTAAAAAATCGACGTGTTCTTCGGAGTCGGCGAGAATTTTTAGCGCGATGTCGCGGCTGACGAAGTCACCTTGCACTTCGAAGATCGGAATACTGTCAGCGGTATCGTCGCGAGCGATCATCTCGAGTTTGAGATCGCATTCCAACGCCTCGACGCCATCTTCTCCGATATGCAGCTTGCCGAGGTTCTGAAGGTTTGGTAAGCCCTCGAGAAACAGCACGCGCTCGATGATCCAATCGGCGTGCCGCATCTCACCCATCGATTCGTGATACATGCGCTCGGCCAACCGGTAATAGCCCCAGTTCTTGTGCATTCGCGCGTGTAAAAAATACTGGTTGATAGCGGTGAGCTCGTTGGTGAGCATTTTATTCAGCCGCTCGATAACGTCGCGATTGCCCTTCATAGTACGCGATATGCGACAAGTAGCTTCCGGCTACCTAGGTCGAGCGCTTACGGCGCGCATAACGAAAGCAGCGATCGCACTGCAGCCGGGTCTTGCGAGGTTTCGGTTCGCCTAACATACTCCGCAAGATAGGCGCGGTCCGAGAATCCGACGACGATCTCCTCGACAAGACCGTGCAACACCACTTTGTAACGCATTCCGTCTTGCTTGCCCTGACAAATTTTCACGCGTTCTGCAGATTTCAGGCCGTTGCGGCCCGCCTGCGCGATCAGCCCTTGGCGAAAGAACGTGTCGAACGTGTCAATATCCAGCCCTTGAGCGCCGGACGGAATGTCGATGTGTCCCGTAACCATCGCACCACTAAAGTCCGGGGCGCTCCACATCTTATCGGACCGGAGCGATCCCACGGCCACCTGGGTTTCCGCGGCTTCCAACCCGCTGGAGGCGCGACCGTCTGCGGAATCGGCGTTGCGGACGGCGTCGGCGAGGCGCTCGGCGCGTTTACGGGCGCGCTGGGTTGCTCCGCGGAGCCGCTGGGCGCGGGGGAGGGTACAGCACTCGGAACGACGTCGGTTGTGGGAACGCGCGTGACGGAAAAGCCCATTGCGGCGAGCCGCGCCGGAACGCCGCCGGGGCCGAGCATATGCAAGGCTCCGACCGAAACGGACGACGTGCCGGGTTGCTGCAATCGCTTGGCGAGCAGAGCCGCCCACGCTTTGTTGCGATTCGTCAGCAAGCGCGCGTAGAACGGATTGGTTGTGTCCTTATCGAGTCGCATCGTCGCCGCGAACTTCTCCTGGTCGCCGGTCATCCAGACATTGACCAGCGAATCCAATGGCGTAACGCCCGTTTGTGGCTTTGCAAGGGCCACGAGTTCTCTTTCGAGCAACGCTACTTGATCTGCCTGTGAGAGATCGGCAAAGATATGCAGCTGCGAGTCTGCGGTCTCCAGGCCCAATACCGGTTTACCAGCGGTTACGAACTGCTGGCGAATTTGCAAATCGACGCCGTTGCCGGACGTATATCCCGAATGGATTGCAGGCAATAACGATAACCTTAAAAATATGAACCACGGCTGCATCGGCTCGAACGCGACCTCTCCAGGAAAGCCGTATTGCTCTGCAATGGTATCGATTTTCGCAACATCGGCCTCGATATCTTGCTGGACAACGGGTGCGTCGGATCGTATGCGAGTTTGGACAACGACTTCGCCATCCCAGCCACGTTTGCCGGATCGGCGATTTCTTGGTAGAGATCTTGACTTTGCGCGATCGCCGCCTCCATTTCCGGCGACTTCCACTGCGTAGTATCTCGAAGAAGATGGATGGTCCCGAACAGATACACCGTCCCTACGGATCCCCGCACGATCCACAGTGCGGGAGCGGCCGACGCCGGCCGGGCCGCGCACAGAAACAATGCCGCAATAAACAGCACATAAATCTGCCGAATTTCATACGCCACGCTTCCGATCGAAAGACGATTTGCGGGCCGGTTGTGGCGGCGCTACAATGTGGGCAACGATTGCTGCAATGCCGCCGACGGATCGGCGACTGCCTTTGCGCGCTCCGGCACGACCTGCGGGAAGGTGTTCGGTGCCGCGGCGAGCGCGCGAAGATAGGCTTCCAAGAGCGCATCGCCGGCCGAGGTGGGCACGTCCGGTGCGACGCCGACGCCTTCCCAATTCGTTTTGGTGTACGGATTATGCGCGTAGCCGAGCGGAACGAAAATGCTGAAGTGATCGCTCAGCCGGAGAAAGCCTCCCGGATTTGCGCCTCCGCCGGTGGTGGTTCCGATCAGCGTCGCACGGTGCAACGTTTTCATGTCGTACGCGAACTGTTCCGCGCACGAGAACGTGCGGTCGTCGGTTAATACATAGAGCGGCTTTCCGAGATACTTGTGGCCGCCAACCTTTGCAGTGGAAAATTGGTGGATCGTTTGTGTCGCGCCGTCCTGCACGATAACGATGCTCGTCAGCTCGACCGGTTTGTTATAGAAATAGCCCATCAGGTAATCCAGTGAATCGGGATCGCCACCGCCGTTGTGGCGCACGTCGATCACCAGCGCATCGGTCTCGTGCAGCATTGCCATCGCGGCGTCGATGACCGCCTTCGAGTCGGGCATCGGTCCGAAGTTTCCAAGATGCAGGTAGCCGATATTTCCTTTCAAGCGTAACGCACCGGCCACGCCGTAGTTTCTCGAGGCGAACATCTGCATAGCGCGCTGAATGTCGGCTTTGCTCGGCTGGCTGGTATTTGGCGCCAAAATATCGGACGAGTAGTCGAGCCGAATGTGTTTGTCGTGCGCGACGGCATACAAGCCCGCGGTAACGGCATCCGCGAACGCTTGCGGATCACCGATCTGCAAATACGACGTTCGATTCGCCACCAGCACCGCGCGCAATGGCGCGATACGGTCGTGGAAGGCGTAATGCCCGAGCGCATTGGCAGCGGCATCGAGTACGGCGGCTCGTTCGGCAGCCGTGAACGCGGTGGCCGCGGGTGAGGCGCCGGGAGCCGTGGTCACGGCCGGCGGCGGCGTCGCACCGATCAGTGCGATGGTTAGGACGAGGGCGCTAACGAGTCGGACGAGCATCACGAGTCCTCCGGGCTGATTTTTAAGGGTTCACCCACCATACTGCGGGAGACACCGCGAGATTCACGGAAAATCGGGGGCTATGGCAGATTTTGCCGATAAAAATTCTGCAATAGACTCGATCGACCGAGATATCATCGAGCGCCTCGAACGCGATGGGCGAATTTCATTCATGGAGTTAGCCCGAGCGGTCTCGCTCAGCCCGAACGCGACGGCCGACCGAGTACGGCGTTTGCGAGCGTTGGGCGTCGTCACTGGTTTTAGAACCGAGCTATCGGCCGATGCGTTGGGATTCGGGCTCTCCGCCTTCATCGACGTCAAGCTGCGTTCCGAACGAGCCGCTGAGGACTTCGAGCGCGCGCTGGCCGACGTTCCCGGCGTGGTCGAGTGCATTCTGACGACGGGCAGCTTCGATTTCACGTTGCGGGTCGCGTGCCGCGATCGCGACGATTTGGTGCGCATCGCCGAGCATCTTCGCACGCAAGCGGGCGCGGCAGAAACGTACACGCGCATCCTGTTGCGCGAGCGTCATTTCGGTTTGATGCACTCCGTCCGAGCCAAAAAACGTCGCTAAACGTCCCAGCGCTGCACGGCATCGCTCGACGGAAGTCCGAGCTCGGCGCAAATCCATACCGCGGCTTTGGCGCGTGTCATAGTCGCAGCGGGCCATGGAAGTTGCTTTCCTGCGTGCGCGTCGACGCCGTTACGCTCGGCGCTTGTGATCGTCGCCGACGGCCGGAAGTGCAGATCGTTCGCATCGGCTAAAAAACCACGAACGCCTAAGAGATGCGCGGCCGCATACGTCTTCGGATCGGTCGAGTAACTAAGATCGTCCCACCAAAAAATTGGAATGCCTTGCTCGAGCAGTCGTAGCTGCACGGCGGCCAGCCGCGACGCATTGCTTTGCGATTGGGCCGGAAGTACGGCTTGACCGACGCAATATGCGGCCAGCACGCCGGCCGCTTCGCCAATCGCCCATTCGCAAGGATGCACGCGATACGCGCCGGAGGTGAGATGCGTCCCACCGATGTTCTTGCACGCCGCGATCACGTTCGTCGCATCGGTGGGGATGAGGCTCCCGAGCGGAATCTGGAACGGTTTGACGCCGGAAACGCCGACCCACGGAGTTCCGGCTGGACCGTACACTTGATGAATGTCGATCGAGTACATGCAGATACCGCACGAATCTGCGAAGTTCATCGGCGCGCGCGCGGCCGGCGACGATGGATCTGCCGCAACGTCTTGCTCGAGCAGCCTGACGACCGGCTTGGCGATGCGCCGCGATTCGCGGATATACGCTTGCGGCGCGGTGCCATCGGCGCGCCCGAAGATATCCGAACGCGCCATGAGGTTCGGATATCCCGTACCGCTACCGTCGTCGCGCGGCGCTTCGGTCTGCAGCCAATACAGATACGCGATCGAAACGGCACGCGCGGCTTCTACGATGCCGGCATCGCGCGCCGCATCGCCGGTCGGAATGACCGCAGCCTGATAATCGTTACATCCGACGTTGATGACGGAACGGTCGTGGGCGTAGTTCGGATCCGTAAAGTTCGCGCTGTCGATATATTGGCGGTAGTCGAAGAGCGTTTCCCAACCTGGATTGGCGGACTTGGCCGATGAAAACACTCCTCCGATCATCCCGTTTCGACCATCGTAGACGCCGAACGCTTGATCGGCCACGAGTTGGGCGTAATTGGCCGGCTGAGGAATGACGTGCTGCTCCCCGTCGGGCCGCCGCTCGACCGCAATGGAAACCGTGATCGGCTGGATATGTCCCGGCGACGCGGAGGATTCGGCGTGCGGTTCTCCCGTGTCGCTCTTTGCCTCCGCACCGATCGTCCAATCGATGCCGCATTTCGGCAACAGGTCGCCGAGGTCGGTGGCGTCGATCACGATCGTCGCTGCAATCGTATCGCCGTTCGACAGCGTTAGAGATTCGATGTGCCCGCCGTTGATGGCGACACCGACGACTGCCGTTTCGAATATGGGCGTAACGAACGCTTTCGCGTCGTCGAGCATTTGGCGCAAGATTGTCTCGACCACGTTGCAATCCGCGGAAAACGGATGACCCGGGCTTGCGAAGCCGGGATTGAAGTCCGGCGCATGGCCGCGCGATCCGACCTTCGTGTAGGTGCGATACCACTGGCGCACGTCTTCCTTGAGAACTTGATACGACTTCGTGCTGCCATACGTATTGGGCGAGAGCACCGGCGCGCTTTCGTCCCACCGCGTTAGACCTTGAGCCGTCGCCTGTCCACCAGCGTTGTTACCGGCTTCGATGAGCACGACGCGTTTGCCGTAGCGCGCGGCCGCCAGGGCGGCAGCCACGCCTCCGAAGCTTGCGCCGACAATAGCGATGTCGTACTGTGCCAACGTCGTTCCCTCCAGCCCGATTTGGGGTTACGGTAGCGCGTCGCAGGGCGTTTGACAAGGTCTCGCTCGAGCAAGGGTGGCGCTGTTTCGAAACATCCGTGCCGCAAACGCGTAGTTTCGGCATGAACGGCCTGGAAATTGAGGCGCTTAGCAAGCGTTATCGCAGCGGCGCGCAGGCGCTCAACGGCGTCTCGTTAGCAATCGGACCCGGCGTTCTCGGGCTTCTCGGTCCAAACGGCGCCGGGAAGTCGACGCTGATGCGCATCGTTGCCACCGTGCTCAAACCGACCTCCGGAATGGTGTCGTGGAACGGCATCGACGTGCTCCGCAATCCCGACGCGCTGCGCTCGCAACTCGGCTATCTGCCGCAAGATTGCGGTGTCTACCCGAACTTGAGCGCACGCGAATTCTTGCGGTACGTCGCCACGCTCAAGGGCATGCCGGCGAATGCCGCCGAGCGCCGCATCACCGAACTTCTGGAGGAGCTTAACTTAGGGTCGGCGGGAAATCGTCCGTTGGGCGCGTTTTCCGGAGGCATGAAGCAACGCGTCGGCATCGCCCAGGCCCTGTTGAACGATCCGCAAATCGCGATCGTCGACGAACCCACCGTCGGACTCGATCCCGAAGAGCGTTCTAGGTTCCGCGATTTGATCGGCGGTATCGCGGGAGAGCGCATCGTTATTTTATCGACGCACATCGTATCGGATGTCGAAACGATTGCCGAGCGCGTGGTGATGATCGCCGGCGGCGCGATCGTAGCCGACGACGC
>JBDTKL010000218.1:0-27934 GCA_039935355.1 Candidatus Tumulicola sp. | reverse complement strand
TGGTGATCACGCGCCAGCGCCCAGGCACCGCCAAGGGTTTCGTCTTTTTAACCCTCGAGGACGAAACCGGACTCGTCAACGTGATCGTTCGGCCGGACGTTTTCGAACGCTATCGCCGCGTGATTCGCGCGTCGTCGATGCTGATCGTCGAAGGCAAACTGCAGAAGGAGTTAGGTTCCGTCGATGTGCTGGCACAGCGTGCGTACGCCTTCGACGGCGGCGGCATCGCCGACGGCATTCACGCTCGGAATTTCCGTTAGAGCGTCGAAGGCGCCGTAATGGCCACGTTCAGTAAGGAAACACTCTCGAAGTTCGCCGACGCTTGTGCGTCGATTCCGCTTCGTCCCCTCGACCGGGCCTTCGAGCGCGCCGGCATCCGCCCGGGCAAGACCGACGACGATTCGGGCGGCGCTCGACGGACGCAATTTCGCCGGTATCTCGCAGGGGTCGATCGTAACGACGAACGGCAACTGCAACAACTGGGCGACGCGCTCGGCGCTTTGATCGATGAAGTCGCCGATTCGAAGAAAGCTTTTCTCATCGGCTCTGCGGAGCGGGACGGCTTTTCGTTAACGGACGGCACGTTTCGAGTTGCCGTAACCGACGCGAGTTCGTTCGCGCTAACGAGCCTCGACGACGCCGCGGCAATCGACGACCGCATCCGGCGGCTGCGAGTGCTAGCTGGAGAGCTACCAGGCGATGCCGTGGCGGGATCGCGGCAACTCGTCGAATCCGCGGGCCGAATCGCCGGCGACGGCATCGGCGGGAAAAACAAGACCGCCGCGGTCGTCCGCGTTGGATTGCGGAACTTGGCACAGTTGATCGACTCGTTGGACGATCTCGCAGATGCCAAGCTAACGGCAGCTCAAGCAAGATTAGCCGTCGATGCCGCGGCCGCATTGGTATGGTTCGTTGCCGATCGAACGTAACGGCTACGGGCCGAATGCAAGCCATTGGGGATAGTTCACGCCGTCCGTGATGGTTTGTATTAATGAAAAGTGTCCCGCCGCATATTCGGTGACGGAGTTCGCCGAGGCATTCGCTACATAGACATTTCCGTCACCGTCGAGGATGATGCCCCGAGGTTGCGAGACGCCTTGGGAGATGGTAGCGAACGGCGTCGTCGTCCCGAGCGCGTACACGGTTACGTTGTTGTCGAACGTATTGGCGACGTAGAGGTTCCCAGCCGGATCCATCGTCATCGCGTACGGCTGATTGACACCTTCCGTAATCGTTTCGAACGGGTTGGTTTGGCCGGGTGCGTAAACCTCGACATCGCTCCCATTTCGGCTATTATTACCGATGTATAGGTTGCCGCTTGCATCGAAAGCAAACGCGAGTGGCGCACGGATGTTGATATAGCGAATAGCACTTCCCAATTGCGGTGCATACTCGGTAACGAAGCCATGATTGGCGACATAGACGTTTTCGGATTCGTCGAGCGCCACCGTACTCGGCTGCGCAACCCCAGACGTTATTCGAACCGCGGGCGACTTGGATCCCGGCGCATACATCGCGATCGAAGGGGAACGATTATGTGTGTCGTGAACGAGCGGCCCACGCTCGCAACGTACAGATTCCCCTGCGGATCCACGGCCACCGATTCCGGCCGGCTGATGTCGTCGGTAATTAGTCGAACCTTTTTACCATTCTTACCGATCACTGCGACGCTCCCATTACCGTTGCACGCGCCACCGCAATTTGCCACGTATGTGGTGCCCGACGAATCGACGGCAACGGACACCGGCCATTGAATGTTATCGCTTATCGTTTGTTTGAGTTTTCCGGACTGGATGAAGATACATGGTAACGGTGTTATTGCCGCTATTTGACACGTACAAGCGCAAAAATGCCGCCGTTAAGGGCGGTCGTATGCGATCGGGTTGCGGTAACGTCCGGGATGCTGAAACGCAGCATTGTTTGTGGCGCCAGCACAGCCCGCGGTTATCGAAACTGCGAGCGTCGAGAGAAGATAGCAACGGAAACGATTCATCGAACGTTCCTCCAAGAGAAATGCAAGTTCTACGAGGCGTCCCAGCGGTACTGGTCTTTGGGGACTATTACTTGCTGTTATCGCCTTACCTGCGGCACTTACTACAAGTAGGCGCTGCTGTCTATCTCGTGTAACAGCCGCAGTCGTCACTTTTTGAGGGAGATCGCTTTTGAATCGTAACTTCGCTCGTGCGCTCACGATCGTAAGCGTCGCAGCCGTCACCGCTTGTTCGAGCGGCACGACGAACTCTACGCTGCCCACCACTTTTTCGAATCCAGCGCAACTCGCCGGCATCGATACAGGACATACGCGACCGGGCTGTCCGCAGACGGTGCAGCCGGGGTATGCGACCTGCTATATGTGGATCCGCACCGACGTTCCGCGCACGCAGGGCGAGCATCCGCTGATCAGCGGATATGGGCCGGCGGATTTGCAAGCCGCCTATAATCTACCATCGTCGAAAAGCGGCAAGGGCCAGACGGTCGGGATCGTCGACGCCTACGATAATCCCAATGCCGAAAGCGATCTCGCAGTGTATCGGTCGTACTTTAAATTGCCGGCGTGCACCACGAAAAACGGCTGCTTCAAGAAAGTCAGCCAAAGCGGATCGACGACCAAATTCCCCCGTCCCGATGAGGGATGGGCGGGCGAGATGTCGCTCGACCTCGATATGGTGTCGGCGGTCTGTCCCAAATGCAAAATCATCGTGGTCGAGGCCACCTCCAATCGACTGATCAGCTTGGCTAAATCGGTCGATCGCGCGGTGCTGTTGGGTGCTAACGTCGTTTCCAACTCGTACGGCGGTTCGGGTGGTGGCTCGTCGAACTCGCATTACGACCACCCAGGAACCGTCATCACCGCGAGTTCGGGTGACTATGGGCATGGCGCTTCGTCACCGTGCGATTACGCCACCGTCGTGTGCGTCGGCGGCACGTCGTTGATTAAGGGTGGCAGCGGCCGCGGTTGGACCGAGACGGCGTGGAACGGCGCCGGCAGTGCTTGCGCGCGATTGGTCGCCAAACCGAACTGGCAAACCGATAACGGCTGTGCGTTTCGCTCTGAATCCGACGTGTCGTCGGTCGCCTCTCCCTATCCGGGTCTCGCATTTTACGATACGTATCCGTCGGGTGGATGGGGCACGACGGGTGGAACCAGCGCATCGTCGCCGACCATCGCGGCAGTCTTTGCGTTAGCCGGAAATGCTTCCAAACAAAACTATGCAGCCGGCCTGTGGGCGAACGGCGGTTCGTCGGGCTTTTACGACATCACATCGGGCAGCAACGGTGACTGCAAAGGGAATCCGTATATCTGCAATGCCGGACCCGGATACGACGGCCCGACCGGATGGGGCACGCCCAACGGCGTTTCGGCCTTTTAGCCATCCGTCGTTAACGGGATTCGAAACCGGAGCACCGCGCCTTCGCCGTGATGGCGCGGTGCTTCAAAGCGTTCGATGAGCACGCCGCCGTTGGCGAGGATGACGCGTTGCGATGCGATGTTGTCTGGCCGTGTCGTCAACTCGACGTACGGCAATCCAATTGCCCGAGCGTGGGGTACGAGTTGGCGTAACGCTTCGGACGCATAACCGCGACCGCGTTTCCACGGCACGACGGCGTAGCCAACGTGCCCGAGACACGTTTCGGGAAGTGCGGCCGTGCCGGGCGACCATCGAAAGCCGATACTGCCGCAAAAGTCCCCGTCCCACATCCAGCGCTGGAACCCGGGAAGCCGCGGCGCCAGCGTGCCGTCCGGAAGAGCGATCGGTTCGCCGCGCCCGTCTGGATCGTCGAGGGATGCCAAGAACGAGGGCGCGTCGCGTTCGATGGCCGCAAGTTCTTCTTGGTAAGCTTCGGGACGCAAGTTATCCCGCGACCAGCCGCGTCGAAGCGCGTCCACGTAGCTGGCGAGATATGGTTCGGCCGGTAGCACGAGTTGCATCGAAAGCCGTCTTTTCGCCGGACGGTTTGGAACCATTGCCGGCGATCGGGGTATCTTAACACTCGCCTTGAGCACCTTAGCACCACCGAAGCCGTCGCGGACGCGCCGCCGCCCGAGCAAGATCGAGCGCGTGACGCTGCACGCCGCAATGGCCGGAAACGCTCTCTTTCTATGGAGCGAGCCGTTCGCGCGTCCGTCGGCGCTGCGCGATCGCCTTTCGGCGCTCGGCGGCGACGTGCGCACGCAGAGCTGGAGCGACGCCGCGGCCGGGTCGGCCTCGACCGGCGGGGTCGCGCGCGAAGGGCTCGCACTCGACGGGCGCGATGCCGTAGCGCTGTTGCGTCGACTAGCCGGCCGCGAGATGGCAACGCCGGATGTTGCGCTCGGCGCCGATGTCACGTTTTGGTGCGACGCATTGCGATTGGCGGCCGAGATCGTGGCGTCGCAACGGTTCTTGCCCGGTCTCTCATACGAAGCCGACCAGAAGCGCTATCGTGCGGTTTGGGACCCGATGCTCGGCGATCGCGAACGCAAGCTGGCCGCCGCATTGGGGTCTACGTCACCGGCATCGTCTCCGTCGTTAGAGCGCTTTCTCGCCGTCGCCGTCGACGCGCTGGTGCGCGATGCCGCGGCCGAGCCACGATCCGCCGCCGGAACGTCGATCCACGACCGATGGCTCGATGGATTGCGATCGACGGACGGTGTAGTTTCGGCTACTCCGGCCGAACTGCGCGGTCTCGCCGCTCAAATTGCCTCTTGGCGCCGGCCGGTTCTCGACGACGACGCAACCGATTACCGTTTGTGTTTACGATTGGAAGAACCGCACGGTGACGGCGACGTGTGGCGCGTCGTCTATCTGTTGCAGAGCCGTCCCGATCCGACGCTGTTGCTCGACGCCGCGGCGGCGGCCGCATCGGCGGCTTCGCGCCGTGCGTTCCTAGCGGCATTGGGTCGCGCCGCGCAAATTTCACCCGCCGTCGATGCCTCGTTACGCGGCGTCGACTCCGTGCCGCATTGGTTCGAAACGGACGCGGCGGGCGCGTATGCGTTTCTTTCGGAATCGGCGTGGCTGCTCGAACAAGCCGGCATCGGCGTCATCGTACCGTCGTGGTGGCTCGGTAAACACACGGCCGGCCGCATCGTCGCGAAGGCGACCGTCAAACCGCCGTCCACGTCGGCCGGCTTACGTGCCGATACGCTGCTCGACGTCGACTGGAACGTCGTACTCGGCGATCACCGCTTGTCGCAAGCCGAGTTGGAACGACTGGCGCGGCTCAAGGTTCCGTTAGTGCGCGTGCGCGGCCAGTGGGTGCACGTGGAGCCGGGCGACGTGCGAACCGTTCTCGCTCGATTGCGCGAAGGCGCTTCGACCCTGACGTTGGCCGAGGTGGTGCGTCTGCAGCTCGACGGTTCTTCGCCGGTCGAATGCGGCAGCGACGTCACCGCGTTGCTCGACGGATTGGAGAGCGCCGGACGTCTAGGCGAACTGGCGCCGCCTGCCGGCTTGCGCGCGCAACTGCGCCCCTATCAATTGCGTGGCTACGCATGGCTGCAGTTTCTGACCGCAGCCGGTTTTGGTGCATGCCTGGCCGACGACATGGGGCTCGGCAAGACGGTGCAAATGCTAGCGTTGATTCAATACGATTGCGAACGCGTCGCCGGCCATCGCCCCGTGCTCCTGATGTGTCCGACGTCGGTGATCGAAAATTGGGTGCGCGAGATGCAACGCTTCACACCGGACTTGTCGGCCTACGTGCACCACGGTGCCGCCCGCTTGCGCGGCCGCGAGTTCGCTCGTGCGATCCGGGCGCACGATGTCGTCATCACGAGTTACGCGTTGCTGAACCGCGATGCCGAAACGTTTGCGGCGTTGCGTTGGCACGGCGTCGTTCTCGATGAAGCGCAAAACGTCAAAAACCCCGACAGCAAACAAGCGCGCACGGCGCGTTCGTTGCGAGCCGGATACCGCGTCGCTTTGACTGGAACGCCGGTCGAAAATCACGTTGGCGACTTGTGGTCGATCATGGAGTATTGCAATCCCGGTCTATTGGGATCGCAAACGGCCTTCCGGCGCGACTTCGTTATTCCAATTCAAGCGTTGCGCGATTCGGACGCGGCCAAACATCTGCAGCGGCTGAGCGGGCCGTTCGTAGTGCGGCGCAGCAAACGCGATCCCGCGATCGTTCCCGATCTGCCCGAAAAGAGCGAGTCGATCGTGTATTGTACGCTGACGCCCGAACAAGGCACGCTGTATGCGGCCGTGCTGCGCGATCTCGAAACCGGCATCGACGAGTCGACGGGCATGGCCCGGCGCGGCGCGATCTTGGCGCTCCTCTCGAAGCTTAAGCAGATTTGCAACCATCCGGCACAATTCGCCAAAGACCGTTCGGCGCCGGCCGAGCGATCGGGGAAACTCGCGCGCCTCGAAGAGATGCTGGAAGAAGTGCTCGACGTCGGCGATCGCGCGTTGATATTTACGCAGTTCGCCGAAATGGGCAAGTTGCTGGTACGCCGGCTGTCCGAGCGGTTCGGCCGTGAGGTGCTCTTCTTGCACGGCGCAGTTCCGAAAGCCGCGCGCGACGAGATGGTCAATCGTTTCCAAGAGGAGCACGGCCCGTCATTGTTCGTGTTGTCGCTCAAGGCCGGCGGAAGTGGACTGAATCTAACGCGGGCTAGCCACGTCTTTCACTACGACCGGTGGTGGAATCCGGCGGTCGAAAATCAAGCGACGGATCGAGCGTTCCGCATCGGACAAACGAAGAACGTGCAGGTGCATAAGCTGGTCTGTGCCGGCACGCTCGAAGAACGGATCGACGATTTGATCGGTCGCAAGGCCGCGGTTGCCGAAAGCGTGGTCGGAACCGGCGAACAATGGCTGACCGAACTATCGGATCGCGAGCTTCGCGATTTGGTTGCCTTGGCACCCGAAGCGGTGGAGGGTTAGCATGCCGAGAGCCGGCGGCGTTCGCGCGCAGTCGCGCCGCGGTGCGTTCGGGCAGCGATGGTGGAGCCGTCGATGGATTGCGGTGCTCGAGTCGCTCGGTTTGGGCGCGCGTTTGCGCCGCGGGCGTGCGTACGCGCGGAACGGCAACGTTGCGGCCGTTGAAGTCGACGAACGCGGCGTGCGTGCGTCGGTGAGCGGCACGCGTGCAGAGCCATACGCGGTGACGATCGCGATGCAGCCGCTCTCACCCGGTCAATGGCAGCACGTGACCGATCGCATCGCTAAGACGCCGCGATTTGCGGCCGCGTTGTTGAGCGGCACGATGCCGCAGGACATCGAGGAAGCGTTTACCGCCGTCCACTGCGCGCTCTTTCCGCGTACGGCGATGGATCTGCGAACGTCGTGCACGTGCCCGGATTGGTCGAATCCGTGCAAGCACGTCGCGGCGGTGTACTATTTGTTGGCCGAAGAGTTCGACCGCGATCCGTTCTTGCTGTTCGCGTTACGCGGTCTGGATCGCGAGGGCGTGGTGCAAGCGCTCAGCGCGCGCGAGTTCGGCTCGGTAGCGGTCGCACCGGATGCGGCGCCGCTTCCGCAATCTCGTCCGCCGATCGACGTTCCGTCGGTGGATGCATGGCCGCTCCGGCGTGCCGGACGTTTTCCGTTTTGGAGCGGCACCGAGCCGCTCGAATCCGCGCTGGACGACGAATACGCTTCGGCCGCGGAGCGAGCCGCGGCGCTACTCGCCGAAACCTGGCCCGACGCCTGAGCGCGTCTAACGAGGGCCGAGAACGGCGCGCGCGTGCGACCCGCCGTCGAAGCGCTCGGTGACGTTGAAGTCTTCGGCTAAGCTCCAAACGATATAGAGTC
Organism: Candidatus Tumulicola sp.; assembly: GCA_039935355.1. GTDB lineage: Bacteria > Vulcanimicrobiota > Vulcanimicrobiia > Vulcanimicrobiales > Vulcanimicrobiaceae > Tumulicola. The sequence goes on along the minus strand of JBDTKL010000218.1, from coordinate 20,189 downwards.
CACGTCCCCGTTCGCTGAGCAGATCGCTCGGAAGCCGTGGGACGAGCGTGAAGCCCGGACCGCGATCGAGAACGTGCAACACCGGCATCTCGTCGTTCCAATCGAAGGTGATGTCGATCGGGCCCGGAGCGTACCGGACGACGTTACCTAACAGTTCGCCGAAAATCAACTCGGCCGCGCCGGTGTCGTCCTCGGACATGCCGCCATCGCGCAACGCCTGTACGAACGCATGCCGCGCACGGTGCGCCGTTTCTGCATCGCTCGTATCGAACGTCCAGCGTATCGAGGATCGTGTCGAGGCTGGTTCGGCCGGGACGGGCGATACGAGACGCAACGTTAGAATGACGACGTCGTCGCTGCTGCCGCGTTCTAGAAGGCGCTTATACAGCGCTTCCGCACAGTTCGGCATCGACGGGATGTCTGCAGCCGCAACCGCGGCCTGCAAGCGTTCTTGGCCGGCGATGACATCGCGCTCGACCTCGGTCACACCGTCGGTATAAAACACCAACAGACAATCTTCCGGAAGGGTTATGCTCATCGCTTCGTCGCCGCGCATGCGCAGACCGATCGGCGGCGAGCCGCCGCTTAACGCCCGCACGCTGCCATCGGAATCGCGCAAGAGCGGCGGAGGATGTCCGGCGGATGCGTAGGTGAGCGTTCGCGTAATCGGATCGAACACGCCGACGAACGCGGTGACGAACATGTTGGGATGTTCGGTTTTTAGCGTACGGTCGGCCGCATCGAGCATCGCGACCGGATCGGCATAGACTTGTGCGACGCCGCGAATGACTTGCCGCATCGACGCCATGATAACCGCGGCGCTGAGTCCGCTTCCGGCAACGTCGCCGATCGAAACGACGATTCTGCCGTCGCTCAGGCGCAGCGCGTCGTACCAGTCGCCACCCAGCAGCGCGCGATCGCTGGCCGGGACGTAGATTCCGTCGAAACGAATTCCGGGGACGCTCGGAAGCGAGCTCGGCAAGGCGGCTCGTTGGAATTCGGTCGCGATCTCGCGTTCGCGCTCGTATAAGCGCGCGTTTTCGATCGCAACGGCAGCCCGGCGCGTTAACTCTTTGAACAATGGAACGTCGTCGTGAGAGTACCGGCGCGGCGTTTCGGCCCAAAAAGCGACCAGCGAACCGATCGTGCCGCCGCGCGATTTTAACGGCACCGTGACGGTCGAGTGCGGCGCGAGCGCGCGAATGACGTCGATCAAATCGTGCGAGGCCGACCGTTCGATCGACTCATCGGGAATGTTGGGGATAACGATCGCCTGATTTTTACGCAGTTCGGCTTCTATCAGCGGTTCGGCTTGGAGGTCGTGATTGTAACGGCCGACGATCCGCTGCACGAGCGCAGCCTTCTCCGGGTAGGCGTGGATTGCGGCGACGGTTTTCAGCCGGCCGGTTTCGTCGAATAAATCGATCGCGGCCCAATCGGCCAATTCCGGGACGACGATCGCCAGCATGCGTTCCAGCGTCGTCTGCAGATCCAGCGACTCGGACAGCGCCTCGCTCGACCGCGCAAGAAACGCGAATCGCTCACCTTGCCGTTTGTGGTCGTCGACATCCGTACACACCGCCAGCCATTCGCTGCCGTCTGCGTTGCCCGACCGAAGCGGCGAAACGCTGGCGCGAAACCAGCGATTATCACCGTCGAATCGGCGGAGCCGCAACTCGAGGAAGAACGGTTGGCCGCGTTCTATTCCTTGCGTCCAGGCTTGGATCGCGGTCTCGGCGTCGCGCGGATGGACGGCGAGCCGGAGCCGCTCGCCGGCATCGAGGCCATCTTCGAGGCGTTGGCCAGTATACGCAAACCATTGCCGGTTGAAGCGGTGCACGTTTCCATCGAACGAGCCGACCCACAAAATTTCTGCAAAGTCGTCGAGTAGGACTCGTTCGAAGCCGGCACTCGATGAAATGCCACCCACGCTCCTGTGTTCCATCGTGGCGCGGTTACGCACCTTTTCTGGGCTGGGTGCGGGCGAGGCTATTCGCTACACTGCTCGGGCGATTTGGCGCATAGCTGCGCTTGCGCGAGATCGACTCCGAACGCGGAGATCGTCTCGACGACGATGCCGCCGCTGGTGGAATATCCGTATCGCTTGCCTCGGTAAAATTCGGTTACCGTTCCGTCGCTTCGATCGCGAATCGATGCGACGCGTTTGGCGGCAAGAAAATCGTGTGCCACAGCTTGCCCGTATAGGGTGGCAAAGAAAGTGTAGCCGTAGCCGTTGCCATCATGACGAATGGCAGCCGACCCGGGCGGTTTTCCGGGATTGCCGACCGACAGTGATTCGCGCCGAATGTGCGTTCCATCGGTGGTGGCGTAGAACGTCCAGGCGATTCCGCGATCGCTCGTTTCGAGCGCGAAGGCCGGGTCGCCACTCATCTCGTCGCGGCGCTGCGCGATGCCCGCCAGCAATTTTCGCGTCGATGCCCATGCGTGGAACTGTTGCAGCGTCTGTCCCGGCAGCGCGTTCGCCGGCGCGACGCACGCAGCGAACGCCAGCAGACCCGCGACGACCTGCTTCGCACATGCGGCCGGCGTCATGTTAGGTCAGCCTTCTGCGTCTCGCTTCGGCCAGCAGTGCGTGGCGGCTGCTGACGCCAAAGAACTTGAGCACGGCCTTGGCATGATTGGCGACGGTGGCCACGCTCAAATCGAGTTCTTGGGCGATTTCCGCGTTGCTCTTCCCTTCGCATAGCAAACGGAACGTCCGGTCGCGCATCGGCGTCAGACCGGAACCCCGTTTCGAGCTGGTAAAACGATCGCGCCATTCTTCGGCCAGCCAGCTCTTGGGATAGTTCCCAAGCCACTGATGGGCTTCCTGAAGAAACGCCGTCTTTCGCGTCGCGTCGAACAATCGAAGATCGCATCGTGCGGCTCGCCATTCGAAGGCAATGGTTCGATACACTTCGCGGGCGCCCTCGAAGCTGCTCGCGGCACGCTTACGCTCACCGTGATGCAGATCGACGACGCCGCTGACGTAATCGAGCAGCGCGTGAAAGCGGCGTTCGCGGTGGTAGAACGGTACGCGGGACGGGTCGTCTTTTATGCGGCGGAATCGATTGAGATATTTCGCCGCACGCGCCGCGTCCATGGGCGCGGTCAGCTCCGCGAGCAACAGTAACGCGAGCGTACTCTCGTCGTCGAAGGTGTCCCAATCGACGGATTCGGCGATCCGCTGCGCTTCGAAAAGTTCCTGGGCAAACCACGTCAGCTCGTTACGGGCTCGCGCGAGATACGCCCGATCGCAGTACGCAACCGCACGCCATGCGTCGTTGGGTGCGTCGTCGGCGCGCTCGCGCAAATGGCGAAACGCAGTAAAGTAGTCGCCGTCCAGCGCACTGGTCCAGGCCAGCGAACGGGCAGCCATAAATCGGCGGCCGGAGAGGTCCTCGGGCCAGGGGGTTCCGGAAAGCTGGCGTTCGATCGAACGGACCGCATCGGGTACGTGACTCTCGCGCGAGCATATGGCCAATGAATAGGTCGCCGCCACCCGCGGCACCATGTGCTTTTCCGAGCGCGGGTCGATCGACGCCAGCAGTCGTATTAGGACGCGCGCCTGCTCGAGGGTGCGCGACTCGGATTCTAATATGCGACTTTCGAGGAGTTGTGCGGCGAGCTTGCTTTCCGTACTGCGGCCGGCTTTGGCGAGCGCGAGGCCTTCGCGCGCACGCTGCGGATCGGATTGCAAGACGAAGCGTCCGCCGATGCGCGATCCGACCGCAGCGATCAGTTCTGCGTCGCCTTTGTGCGTTGCGGTCTGCATCGCGCGCTGCAGCCGGTCATCGGCTGCTACGTAGTCGCCCAACACGGCGTGCGCCTCGCCCAGCAGCATTTGCTGCCAAACATAATCACTGCCGTTCGACACTGCTTGCATCGACTTGAGCAGCGGAAGCGCCTTCTGCGATTGGCCTGGCGTGCGCAACGCGATTTGTGCGCGAACGATCGCGACGTTCGGCGGAACTTGGCCACGGCGAACGTGTGCGTCGAACGTTTCTATTGCTTCGGAATCGCGCCCGCTTTCGAAGGCGTCGTTCATCGTGCGCATCCAAGCGACGCGCGCGGGCGGCTTGTTTATCGCGTTTTTCATGGTTGAAACCGGTACATGGTGAACCGACTCGTTCATGGATTGCGAAAGCGCAACCTGCGAACGTTCTTCGCTGCCTAATAGGCCTTTGGACCTAATAAGTATGGAGCGCGCAGGTAAGTGAACCGAGGTATAAAAGCCCGTACTATGCGTTCGAGCCTAACGTTTGCCCGAATTGACCCGTTCGGGCGATGTTTGCTTTGGTTGGCGCTACGAGACGAGGGCGCTATGAATTGCGGTGACGCTCGATAGTACGTTAGGTACGTTTCCGGTGGCGAGCGCTGCAGCTAACGACAGCATCCCGGCCGCAATCTTGATTCCACGACTGATGCTCGCAACTTCGTTTTTTAACGTCGCAGCAGCCGCGTTGGCTTGCGTCGTCGCCGCGTCGATTTTGACGAAGGCGCCGGCTGCGTCGTCGAATGTCGTGGCCGCGGCTTGCACGGCGAGCGTGGCACCCGCGTTGGCGGCGTGCGTCGCATCGTGGGAGAGCCGATTGTACGATGCTTGATCGGCGACATCGTTGTCATCGAGAAACGTGTTGATGTTCGTCGCAAATTGCGTGTAGCGTTTGGCTAGCGTTTCGAGTTGATCGGCAGAGAGCTTCGGCACGGATTATCCTCCACTCGACGCGAGCGCCGAAACGTCTTTGACCAACGGCACCACGTTATCGTTGACGACATCGATCATTTCAGACAGGCTTGCCTGCGACTGTGCCGCCTTCGCGAGGGCCGCATCGGTCTTCGCGAGATCGCGCATCGATGCGGCGTAGGCCAACGCTTTCTGTTTGCGTGTCTCTACGTCGTTTCTGCGAGCCAGCCACTCTTGGCGAACGTGCAAAATCGTTAATCGATCGCCATTCGGATGCACGGCGTTGCGCAGATACCGCTGGTAGAAGCGATCGCCGACCACTTCCTCGTCGTCGAGGAGCGTGGTATATGGCCCTTCTGCGGTCGAGGCGAGCGATTCTGTGGCTTGGCCAACCGACGGATCGGCTTTCAGCACCACCCGGCGCAACTCGGCGTCGCGGTCGTTTTCCATTTTGATCGAAACGATCGTGCTCACCAAGTCGCCGAACGCGGTCGCTTGGGTGCTCGAGAAGATCGACGTGCTCGTCAACGCGCTTCCCAATGCATCCGTCCCCTCGGGCTTCGTATCGACACCGGCGATCGCGGCTAGACCCTGCACGTACTGTTCGAGAATAGCGTTGCGCAGTTTCCATTGCGCGGATACGGTTGCGGCAAGCGCGCACGTGGAGGGCGCGACTCCGTTCGGTGCAGGGGTCATCTCCACCACAGGACGCGTACGCAAAAACGCGGCGCTGTTGTCGGAATATTCGCGAATGCGTACGCACGATTGTGCGAAATCAGCGGCAACCTTGTCGAACGAGGCGGCGCCTGCGGCGAAGGTTTTAGCGTATTCTTGGACTCGCTGCGTATCGACCGGTTTTTCGCAACCGGACAGCACCGCACATCCTAAGGCGATCGCGACGAACGCGCGCTTCATGACGCGCACCGGAGGTCCGGAATCTCGACACCAGCCGGCCCCAGTGAGGCCACTGCGGTCAAAAACAAGCTCGCCGGAAACAAAACGCCCGTCATGGCAAGAGGCTACTCTTTGTGCCTCTTCAAGTCAAGCGCTACCTCGCTCGCCTTGCGTTGCCAAACGGCCGCGACCTCTCTCTATCTCGCCGGATTCGTGTCTATAAGCGCGAGCTCAAAGATTATCGTAGCGACGTTCTGCCGCATTGGCTTCCCTAACGCAGTAAAAGAAAATCGCCGGCATAGTGTTTGTCGTGCCGGCGATCGAGTGTGTTAGCGGGGCGGTTTCCCACCGTCGCCGTTTTGCGGCGGCTTAGCTCCGCTATTTTGCGGAGGCTTCGCTCCGCTATTTTGCGGAGGCTTCGGAGGTGCCGCGTGCATCGGCGGCTTTGCAGCCGGGTGCGTCGGCGGTTTTGCCGGAGGCTTCGGCGCCGGTTTGGTGTTGTAGGCTGGCTTCGGTGCCGGTTTGGTGCTGTTTGCGGGCGGTTTGGCCGCGCCGGTGTTGGCCGGAGGCTTCGGTGCCGGTTTGGCACTGTTCACCGGAGGCTTTGCGGCGTTGACGGGAGGCTTCGGAGCGGCAGCCTTATCCGCAGCAGTTACCGGTTTGAAGTTCGGCGGACGGTTCGTCGTGCTCAGCGGTTTGGCTGAGACGAGTTCGGCAGGGCGTCCGTGATTGACGCGGGCGTACATATTGCGATCCGCCGCCGCAGTATTGATGTGATTGCGCTGATTCTGCGTCAAGCCGATGTGTGTCTGGCGAGCATACTGCACCTGAGCAGGGCTCGCCACGATCCGCGATCCGCCCGGACCGTAGTAGCTATAACGATTGACGTTGTGCACTACGACCGTACGATTGACGTACACGTTCCGCACGTACCGCGGGTTGACGCGCATCACGGCGGTGTTATAGCGGAACTGGTTGCCCGACCATGCGCCGCCCACGAAGCCGTTACCGTAGTAACCGCCGCCGTAGTTGACGCCGCCGTAGTAACCGACTGTCCGGCCCCAGTACCCTTGGTTCCATCCGTAGTTATTTTGCGCGGCTTGATAACCCCAGTATCCGGGGGTCCAGAGCATTCCGTACTGCGGAGCCGCCATCCAGGTGCCGGGGATCCAGTAGTAACCGGCCGACCCGTATCCCCAGTATCCGGGGATCCACTGGTAGTTTGGGTTGGCCAGATACGGTTGCTGGTACGCCGGCATGATCGGCGGTGCGCCGATCCCGACGTACAGCTGAGCGCTTGCTGGCGCAGCCGTCGCTAGGGGGAGGGCCGCCGCGAAGGCGACCGCGGTTAAAAATCCTGTTACACGCATAATTGCTGTTCCTCAAGCTCCTTCAGGAACCAACATACCCCGTTTGGCAGCCAAGCATCCTTGGAACCGGTTAGAGGATCGTTACAGCTCGTTAGGATGGGGGGTAGGCAACGTTCCCGCCCCCATCCTTGCGTGTAGAGGGGTTACTGGTTGCCTATTTGGCTGATCGTCGCTCCGACGGGTTGCGAAACGGAGTCCGTGATGTTCGCGGTGATTTGTTGCGTGAACGGATTGTCGATCATGACGCCGTTGGCAGCGTTACCAAAGTCCGGTGCGATGAAGCGAGCAGTGGTGCCCTTCTGCTGGCCGCGCTTCCAGAATCCGATGACGTCGCTGGAGCCGGTAATCGGGGCCTGGCCCTTATATGTGAGGGTCGCCGCGGTGCCACACGTGCAGAGCTGATAGATCGCCGACGTCGGATTGTTCTGGTACGTCTGGTCACCGACCAACAGATATGAGCCGCCCCATACGATGGCGCCGGGCGTATACATCGTAACGCCATTGGTGACCGTGACGGGCGAGAACGTGGTCGAACCGCTCGGCGCCACCGCGATTGCGAAGTTCGAGCTGCTGTCTAATCCATCCACGTAGAGCGCCCCGGTCGGCGTGTAACCGACGAATGCCGGGTGGGGAATGTCGCTCACCGTGACGGTCGTGGGCGATCCAGTTGCGTGGGTGTAGAAAGAGACGGTGCCGTTCGGGGCGGACGGTGCGAACTCTGAAACCGCGAGATTCCCGGTCGACGGATCGACCGAACACGAGACCGGACCACCGTTCGGGTCGGTCAAGATCTGGCTGGGAGTCGTCGCGCCGTACGCGTACTCGTAGATCTTACCGGTGCCGTAATCCGGAATGAACACGTTGCCGGCGGAGTCCGCACACGGAACGGCGGGCGAGGTGAAACCGGTCAGCGTTCCGGTGAGCGCGGTGTTGAGTCCGTTCTTCTTGTACGTATAAATCGTGACATCGGCGGTGCCGAAATTGGAAACGTACAAATTCGCGTTTCCCGCTTTCTTCGCATCCGGCGAGATCCACGACTTGTTGCGATTCGGCTTGACGGCCGGCAGCGGGCCGCGAAATGCCCACGGTGATAGAACGCCTTTTGCAGCGTTGGCTGCATACGACGTGACGCCGGCCGACGTTGCCGTCGATGGCGCGACTTGCGATTGCATGTTACCCGAACATGCGGACAAGAATGTGACTGCGGCTGCAACGCCGCCGAAACGTGTTAGAAGCGGGGACATGGTACGCATTTAAATTCCTCCAGAAGGTATTGCATCGATCTACGTTCTCTTTTACCTCGTGGCCTGTTGTGTTTATCGGGTATAAACGCCGTATTTTTAGGGAGCTTGCGACTGCGTATCCGTGCCTTTAGTCCCATTGGATTTAGAATGCGGTACTTGTATTACGCTTGCTTATCGTTACGAAATAAGCTGTTCCGGGCGATCGGCACGTCGCGGACGTGCACGGCTGCCGCGTGAAATACGGGGGTTAGCGATGGCGCGGCGCATCCGATATCCGAAATGTCGGCATTGGTCCCTAAGAGGTAATCGACGTTCTTTCCCTGCTTTTGCCGGAGACGCCGGGCGCGAGCGCGTAGCGAACGCCATGCGCTTTGCGTACGTCGTGTTAGCCGCGGGATCGTCCAGGCGAATGGGGCGCGACAAGCTGACCTCGCCGCTCTCCGGCAGGTCACCGTTGGAGCGCCTCGCGGCGTTGCTGAATGGGCGAGCGGTGGTGATCGTCACCACAGCGTCGCGCTTGGAAACGTGCCAGCAACTAATGCCGAATGCGATCGTGCTGGTGAACGAACGTCCGCAAGACGGAATGACGTCATCGCTGCGCGTGTCGCTAGAAGCTGTCGCGGATCACGAGTGCATCGGAGTGTTATTGGGTGATAAGCCGCTGCTGGCGAGAGCGACGCTCGATCGACTAGAATCGCTCGTGTCGCGGTCGCCGCTCGACGTCGTGTATCCCCAGTCGGAAACCGGAGTTCCCGGCCATCCCGTGTATCTGTCGCGCCGAGCCCGAGCGCACGTCGCGGAGTTGCCGAGCGGCGACACCTTGCGCGAACTCCGCGGGCATGCCGTTTTAACCTCGACTGCGATTCCTTGCGACGATGCCGGCGCGTTTCTCGACATCGATACGCAAGACGACTGGCTCCGCGCCGAACGCTTCGCGCGGACCTTTGGCCGCTAATGTGTCGTTCGGCTACGAGTTAACGCGGGGGTTCGCGGCCGGCGTAGATCCGAGATAACAACGGTGTGAGGTACGTCCCGGACGGCAGCACGTACCCAAGCGGAGGAAGTGGAAGCGGTACGTCGTGCACGTATGGCGGATTAGCAATCCTGTCGTCGCTCGCCGGATAGCAGACGGGCCAGGGAATCGTGCCGTCCTCGCCCGCGCCCGTAGCAAACTGTGCGATGTATCGCGCGTAATAGCAGATGGTCGCGCCCGACGACCAACGCCGCAAGGGAATCAACTGCATTTGGACGGCGTTTTCTTGGATGCGTCCGGCAACGTCGAAGTACGATCGCCGGAAAGCTGCCGGCGCTTGACGTTTTACCGTAGCGAGGCTCAGCGGGTTGTTGGTCGTTCGCAACTGAGCGGCGACGCGAGCGAAGGTCTGCTCTTGCTTTGCAATCTGTTCGCTCACCGACGGTGCCGCTGCCTCGGCCGCAGGCCTGCCGGGCGTCGGCGGAGCGGTGGTTTGCGGCTGCGGCGTGGCTTGGGCATCTTGTCGAGACAATTCGTGCTTGGGCGCAGCCGACGGCCGCGGCGCGACTGGAGCGACCGGCTGCGCGGCGCGTCGCGCCGTTTGCGGCCGCGGTTGCGGAACGGTACGAGTGGCCGGGGCAGTTCGCGGAACCGGAATAGGGCGCCGATCGATGCGAACGACGCTGGATGCGACGACACTTTCGGTGTGCGGCGGAACGAGTGGAGCGCGCACGATCCAACTCCACGCGCCTAACGGCACCAGCAGTGCGTGCAACGCGAGCGAGGCGACGAACGCCCAAAGGAGTGGCCCCCGATCGCGATCGCCGCGCCGTCCGGAAAGCATGTCGCACGTTTCGACACACCCCGTGCCGGGTGACTTCAACCGGGTGACTTCGACCTCTAGCGCGAACGGCGAACCGTGGAAAGGGGGAACGCGGTGCAACCGTCTGATTCGGGTTCTGGGGAAGCGGCGTTCGGTCACGAAGACGCACGCAGCGGCAGTTTGAAACGGTCGCTGGTCTGGATCGGCGTCGGCGTCAGCGTAGCCGGCCTTGGAGCCGCACTCGCCTTTACTGTGGCGCGCGCGATGCTCGGTGCGCGGCGGCTTCCGGACGATCCGACCAGCAAGCGCATTCAGCAGCTGATAGACGAAGCGAACACGCTGCTTAAGACCCTTGACGATCAACGCGGCGGCTAAGCCGGACGGAGCGCCACGAGCCGGTGACCGGCTCGAACTCGATTTCCACGATATTCTCGCCAACGGACAGGCCGTCGGCCGGCATGCTGGCTTGGTGGTGTTTTGTTTTGGTCCGCTTCCCGGCGAACGCGCGTTGGTTCAAATTTCCGACGTCAAGCCGAAGTACGCCGTCGCCGGCCTCATCCAACTGCTGGTCGAATCGCCGGAACGCGCCGAACCGTTCTGCCCGGTCTTTGGAGAATGCGGGGGCTGCCAGATCCAGCACTGGGCGTATCCGGCACAACTCGCTTGGAAGAAGCGTGTCGTGGTCAACGCGCTCGAACGCATCGGCGGTTTTCGGGACGTCGACGTCAACGATACCGCCGGCATGGCGGCTCCGCGAAACTATCGCAACAAAATGTCGCTGGTGGTTGCCCATCAGGGTGAACGCACGCAACTCGGCTTTTATCGCCAGCGCTCGCACGACGTGGTGCCGATCGATGCGTGTCCGATCGTGCTGCCGCAGTTGAGCGGATACGTCAAGGCGCTGCAGGATCCACCGGGACCGGATGCGGCGCGAGCGATTGCGTCGTCGCGGCACATTGTGGCGCGAGCCTCATTGGAAGGGTCAGCAGTCGTAACGTTGACGACCGACCGCCCGTCGGACGAGGCCGAGCGCGCCGCACCCGAGCTGTTGGCATCGTTACCCGGCGCCTCGGGCCTCACAAATTCGTACGATCTCGGGAGTGCGAATGCGATCCTTGGGAAGCGCCAGCGACTGTTGGCCGGTAATGCGGAAATCGAGGAGACCATCGACGGCTTGCGCTATCGCGTTTCGTCGTCGTCATTCTTTCAGGTCAACACCAAGGTCGTAGCGCGCATCTTCGAATATCTCGATGCGCGCGCGCCGCGCGTAGGGCGGGTGCTGGATCTGTACTGTGGCGTCGGCACGTTCTCGCTCTTTTTTGCGCGCCGCGGCGCCGACGTGCTCGGTATCGAAGAAAGCGCAGGAGCGATCGAGGAAGCGCGATCGAACGCGGAGCTTAACGGGCTGTCAAAACGCGTTCGATTCGCGAAGGGCCGCGTGGAGCGCATCGCTGCCGACGAACGTGGGCGAAACGAGTTGGCGGCATGCGAGTTGGCGTTTTTGGATCCCCCGCGTAAGGGCAGCGACGAGGCTGCGCTGGGCGCCTTGGCCGCGGCCGGTGTGCCGTCGATCTGGTATCTCTCGTGCGACCCGGCGACGTTAGCCCGGGATTTGAAGTTCCTCACGGCAAAAGGATATCGTCTCGGAACCGTGCAGCCGTTCGACATGTTCCCGCAAACGGGACACGTTGAGGCGCTGGCCACGCTCGAGCGACAATCCTAACCGACCGGAGTTTATCGTGCAATCCGATTCCATCGACGTCCGCTACGTCGCACGACTGGCGCGCATCGCATTGACCGACGAAGAAGTCGACCGCTTTTCGGAGCAGCTCGGCGATTTGCTGCATCACGTCGACGCGCTATCCGAATTGGACACCAATATCGTCGCGGCGACCGCACAAGTGGTAGAGTCGCGCAACGTCACGCGCTCCGACGAGCGCCGGCCGTCGTTGGATCGCGAGACGGTTCTCGAACAAGCTCCGCGCAGGCAGGGCAACTTCTTTCGCGTCCCGCGGATTATCGCCGAATAACGTGGGCGACTTCTCGATCGAACGGGGCGCAGCCGACATCGCCCGGGCCGTTACCGCAGGTTCCGTTTCGGCGGCAGACGTCGTCGAAGCCATCTTGTCACGCGTCGACGCGGTCGACGACGCGGTTGGTGCATACCTAACGCCGTTGCACGATCTCGCGCGCCGCACCGCCGCCAATGTCGACGCGCGCATCCGTACCGGCGAGCGGCTCCCACTCGCGGGCGTGCCGTTAGCCGTAAAAGACAACATGTGCCTCACTGGAACGCGCACCACCGCCGGCAGTAAAATTTTGGAACATTGGGTAGCGCCGTATACGGCTACCGCCGTCGCGCGTTTGCTGCATGCCGGTTGCGTTCCGATTGGGAAGGCGAATCTCGATGAGTTTGCGATGGGCAGCTCGTGCGAGAACTCGGCGTTAGGTGTCACGCGCAATCCATACGACCTGGTGCGCGTTCCCGGCGGATCGAGCGGCGGTTCGGCTGCGGCCGTCGCGGCGCTCGAAGCGACCATCGCGCTGGGTAGCGATACCGGCGGTTCGATCCGCGAACCGGCGGCGTTCTGCAATCTCGTCGGATTCAAACCGACGTACGGACGCGTCTCACGCTACGGTTTAATCGCATTCGCCTCGAGCCTCGATCAAATCGGTCCGCTCACGCGTTCGGTGGAGGATGCGGCGCTAACCTACGACGCGATGGCGGGCTTCGATACGATGGACGCGACGTCGGTCGACCGCGAAGTCGAGCCGTCGGCGACGGCGCTGCGCGAAGACCTGCGCGGATTACGGATCGGTTTGGTTCGCCAATTCGACACGAAGCTATTAGGCCCCGAGGTCGACGCCGCATATAGAAAAGCATACGATGACCTGGCCGCGTGCGGTGCGGAAATCGTCGAAGTGTCGCTGCCGACCGCCGACTACGGTCTGGCCACGTATTACTTGATTGCCCCGGCCGAATGTTCGTCGAATCTCTCACGCTTCGACGGCGTGCGGTATGGGTTACGTGTCGAGGCTAAGGACGTGCAGGCGATGTACGAGGAAACGCGTGCAGCCGGCTTCGGCCCCGAAGTGAAGCGCCGTATTCTCATCGGAACGCACGCGCTATCCAGCGGGTTTTACGACGCGTACTACGTTCGAGCGCAGAAAGCGCGGACGCTCATCGCGCGCGATTTCGACAAAGCCTTTGCCGGTTGCGATCTGATCGCGTGTCCGGCGGCCAGCTCTCCGGCGTTCGCATTCAACGCCAAAAGCGATCCGTATAGCATGTATATGATGGACTACTACACGATTCCGATGTCGCTGGCTGGGCTGCCGGCGCTGTCGGTGCCGTGCGGTTGGGTGACGCCGCCCGGCGGAAGCGTTCCGATGCCGCTCGGTTTACAGCTCTGCGCGCCGCAGTTCGCCGAGCCGCTGTTGCTCGGCGCCGCACACGCCTACGAACGTACCACCGGTCACGCGACGCAGCATTCCGCGCGCGTAGAAGCGGTGTCGCCGTGAACTGGGAAGCCGTAATCGGCATCGAGTGCCACGTCGAGTTGAAAACGCAGACGAAGATGTTCTGCGGTTGTCCGAACGAGTTCGGCGCCGAGCCCAACACCAACGTTTGTCCGGTCTGTTTGGGGATGCCGGGCGCGTTGCCCGTGCCCAATCGCGTCGCGATCGAGCACATGGTGCGAGCCGGCCTTGCGTTCGGCGCCGAGATTCCGGCGTTTTCGAAGTTCGACCGCAAGAATTATTTTTATCCGGACATGCCGAAAGATTATCAGATCTCGCAATTCGATATGCCGTTGACGTCGGGCGGCGAGGTGAAGTATTGGCTCGACGACGGGACGATGAAGTCGTGCCGCCTGACGCGCATCCATCTGGAAGAGGATACCGGCAAGTCGTCGCACGCCGGCTCGGGCGACGGTCGCATCGCCGGCAGCGAGTATTCGTTGGTCGACTTCAACCGTGCGGGCGTTCCGCTGATGGAGTGCGTCTCCGAACCGGAGATTCGTAGCTCGCAAGATGCCGTTGCGTATCTTACGTCGCTGCGCGAGACGCTGTTGCAGCTCGACGTCAGCGACGTGAAGATGGAAGAAGGCTCGCTGCGCTGCGATGCCAACGTGTCGATACGCCCGGTCGGGGCCACCGAGCTCGGCACCAAGACCGAGATCAAAAACATGAACTCGTTTCGTTCGGTCCAACGGGCAATCGATAGCGAAATCCGGCGGCAGATCGAGACGGTCGAAGCCGGCGGACGCGTGGTTCAAGAGACGCGCGGCTGGGACGAAGCGCGTGGCGAAACGCACAGCATGCGCAGCAAAGAAGAAGCGCACGATTACCGGTATTTTCCCGATCCCGATCTGGTCCCGATGGAACTGCAGGGGGACGACATCGAGCGGCTGCGCGCCGGCTTGGCGGAGTTGCCTTGGCAACGTTTCGAGCGCCTGACTGGAGAATACGGACTGAACGTCAAGCAAGCCGGCCAATTGATCGACAACGCGCGGCTGGCGGAGTATTTCGATCGCGTCGTCACCGCGAGCCGGAATCCGCAACAGTCGACCAACTTCGTGTTAGGCGATCTATCGCGTTTGGCAAACGAAAGCGGCGTGGCGGTGGCCGATTCGAAGGCATCGCCGGACGATATCGCCGAGCTGATCGCCATGGTCGAAGCAAAAACGATCAACTCAAAGATTGCCAAAACGCTGGTCGAGCGGATGTGGAAGGGCGATGGCTCGCCCAAAGCGATCGTCGAGCGCGAAGGTCTGTCCCAGACGAGCGATCCGGCGGCGGTCGAAACGTTCGTCGACGACGTGCTTGCGGCCAATCCGAACATCGTTGCGGAATATCGCGCCGGCAAGACCAACGTCGCGGGCTTCTTGGTCGGCCAAATCATGAAGGCGTCGCGCGGAAAAGTCGATCCGGCGTTGGTGAACACCGTTCTGAAGCGCAAGCTGGAATAGCGAGATGCTCGCCGACGAGAAAACGCTCGAGGCGCTCGACTTCGAACGGATTCGCGAGCGCGTCGTCGGAGCGACACGCACGCAGCGCGGCCGCAGTCTGGCCGAGGCGCTGTCTCCAGAGGTTGCGTTCGATATGGTGGCGGTGCAGCAGCGCCGAACCGCTGCAGCGCGCGATTTAGTGGCTTCCGCCGATTTCCACGTGATGGCGGCGATCGACACCGGCGAGTTAACGCAGACGGCGGCGCTCGGGCGGACGCTCGGCGCCATCGAGTTGCGCGCGGTGGGCGATGCGTTAGCGGCCGCGGCCGCGGCGTACAACGTCGCCGGCCACGATCCGGTGTTGCGCGAGGTCACCGTCGGGTACGTGCCGGTGCGAGAATTACAACGTGCGATCTTGGACGGTATCGACGAACGCGGCGTCGTGCTGGATCGCGCCTCTCCGGCGCTGGGGCGCATTCGCCGTTCGCTCGTGCAAGCACAGTCCGATGCGCGCGATCGCGTCGGCTCGATCTTGCGTTCTTCGCGCTATGCCAATGCAATTCAAGATCAGGTCGTAACGATTCGCGAAGGCCGGTTCGTCGTGCCGATCAAGGCCGAGTTTTCCGGTGAGTTTCCCGGCATCGTCCACGATACGAGTTCGAGCGGTCAAACGCTGTTCGTGGAGCCGCTAGCGGCGCTCGAAAGCAACAATCGCTTGCGCACGCTTCGACTCGAAGAAGAGCGCGAGATTCAGCGCATCTTAGGCGAGTTGTCGCGACGCGTCGGGGCCGATGCGAGCGCGATCGAAGGCAATATCGATATTCTGGCCGATCTCGATGGTATCGTCGCGAAAGCGCAGGTTGCAAAATCGATGGACGCCGTGCAGCCGTTGTTGCGCGACGAAGCCGCAATCGACGTGCGCAACGGACGGCATCCGTTACTCGGTGGGCGAGCCGTGCCGCAATCGATCGCGGTGGACGACGAGACGCGCGTCGTCGTGATTAGCGGCCCGAACATGGGCGGCAAGACGGTCGCGCTCAAACTCGTCGGGCTGTTCACCATCATGACGTACTGCGGCATGCAGATTCCCGCATCCGACGGGTCTTCTGTCGGACGGTTCGACCGCGTCGTGGCGGACATCGGCGACGAACAGTCGATCGTCGCCAACGCGTCGACCTTTTCGGCCCACCTCGATCGCATGCGCGACGCGCTGACCGGCGCCGGCCCGCGCACGCTGGTGCTGGTCGACGAGATCGGCGGCGGCACCGAACCAAACGCCGGTGCGGCGCTGGCCGTAGCGATGCTCGAGCGCTTCTTGCAAGCCGGGTCGCGGGCTGTGGTGACCACGCATGCGACCGAACTCAAACTCTTCGCCCATGCGGCCGCAGGCGTGGCCAATGCGAGCGTCCGCTTCGACGCGCGAACGTTCGCGCCGACCTTTCATCTCGATATCGGCGCACCTGGGCAGTCGCTGGCCTTCCCGCTGGCGCGCGCCGTCGGCATCGACGAATCGATCGTCGACGCAGCGCAACGACTATTGGATAATAAAGAACGCGATTATGAGTCCGCGTTGGCCGAGTTGTCGGAACGTTCGGCCGAACTGCACGAGCGCACGCGCGCGCTCGAAGGCGAGCGTGCCGACCTTCGCCGCGAACTCGAGCGGGCACGCAGCGAACGCGACGCGCTCGACGGCGAGCGCAGAAGTTTTGGATTGCGCGCCGAGGAGCGGATGCGCGATGCGCTACGCGACTTCGTACGCGATTTACAACAGCGGGCCGAAGAACGCGAGCAGCGCCGGCCGAAGGTGACGCCGGCGCAGTCCCAGATGCTCTCGCAGACCCTGGACGCGATGCATCGAGACCTCGGCATCCAGCCCGAAGCACCTGGAAGCGTCGACAACGGCGCGTTTGCCTCCGGCGATCCGGTGCGGATCACGTCCTTGCGCCAAGATGGTAGCGTGGTCGAGGATTACGGTACAAACGTTCTGGTCGCGATCGGGCCGATGAAGACGGTCGTCGACAAGAGCGACGTCGTGCGACGGCAAGTCGCGCCGGCGCGAACGTTGCGAGCCGGTGGCGGGACGCCGCGGCTGGAGGCAGCGACGCGCAGTTCGTCAGAGTTGGACGTCCGAGGAAAGCGATTCGTGGACGCCGAGCCGATCGTCGAGCAATGGCTCGACGAGGCGCTGCTGGCGGGCAACTCGCCCTTGCGGTTGATTCACGGAAAAGGCACCGGAATGTTAGGCCGCGGGCTGCAAGAGTATCTACGTTCGCACCCGGCGGTTAGCAGCGTGCGCTACGGTAACGAAGAGGAGGGCTCTGCGGGCGTGACCATCGTGGACCTGCGCGAATGACGCGCGACGCACGATTCGACGATGTCGACTATTTGCTCGACGGTTTCGAAACGGTCGAAACGGTGAACGACTTTCGCGAACGGTTACGCGCGGGACGGCCGCTCAACGTCAAACTCGGCATCGATCCGACCAGCCCCGATCTGCATCTGGGCTTCATGGTCGTGCTTTCCAAACTGCAGCGTTTCGCCGAAGCCGGCCATCGCGTAACGTGGATTATCGGCGATTTCACCGCGCGCATCGGCGATCCGAGTGGGAAGAACGCGACCCGCCCGCAGTTGACGCCCGAGGCGATCGACGCCAATATGAACACCTACCGCCGTCAAGCCGAAAAGGTACTGGATTTGGAGCGCATCTCCGTACGCTACAATTCCGAGTGGCTCGACCGGTTGGATCTGGCCGACTTGATCAAACTCTTGTCCAAAACGACGGTGGCGCAAATGCTGGAGCGCAACGACTTCTCGAATCGTTATCGTAGCGGTGCCGCCATCTCGTTGCACGAGTTCTTATATCCAGTCGCACAAGCGTACGATTCGATCGCGGTCGAGGCCGACGTCGAGTTAGGCGGAAGCGATCAGTTGTTCAATCTGTTGTTAGGGCGTCACTATCAGCGCGAATACGGCCAACAACCGCAAATTTGCGCGACCGTTCCGTTGCTGGTCGGCTTGGATGGCGAGAAGAAGATGAGCAAGAGCGTGGGCAACTACGTCGGGATCGACGAAGCGCCCGAGCAACAGTTCGGGAAGCTGATGAGCATCGCCGATTCGCTCGTGCCGACGTACGCACGTCTGGCTGCGTTTCGTTCGCAAGCCGAATGCGATCGCATGGCCGCCGCGATTTCCGGCGGTTCGGTCAACCCGATGGTTGTGAAAAAAGACGTGGCCGAAAGCATCGTCGCGCGCTATCACGGCGCGGCCGCGGGGAGTGCGGCGCGGGAGCATTTCGAGCGGACGGTGCAACGCAAGGAGCTGCCGCAAACGGAGCTCGCCGAATACGAGGTGCCGCACGGAACGCGGATCGGCGAAGTGCTGGTACGCGCCGGCTTAGCCGAGAGCAAGCGTGCGGCCGAGCGACTAATCTCCGGGAACGGCGTGAAGATCGATGGTATAGTCGTCAACGATCCGCGCGGGGCGTGGACGGCCGAGTCGGCGGTCCTCTCCGTTGGTTCGCGAAAGTTCGTGCGCGTACGCGCGCAGAAAGAATAGCAATGGCAGCAGCGATCACGTATACCCCCGACACTCCGATCGAAGGACGACGCTTTACGTGCAAGCGCTGCCAGCGGGTCTATGCCTACCCGGAGGCCAACGATCGGCCGATTCGCTGCGAGTGTGGCTGGTGGTATTACAACGACGGTGCGGGCATTCGCGAATCGTATCAGCAACGGCTCGAGCCGTATCGCACGCCCACGAGTCTACGCGCGCTCTTCGAGCGGCGGTAGCGTGTCCTTAGGACTTCGCTCGCTCGACGCGTTCGGCGAGCGCATCGAGTTCGGCGCCGCTTAGCTCGTAGCGTCGCCCGCAGAATTCACACGTCGCCTCGGCGCTGTCGCGCTCTTCTCGCAGACGTCGCAGACCATCGGCGCCCAAGCCGGTCAGTGCGGTTTCTACTTTTTCGCGCGTGCAGCGACAATCGAATCGCACCGGCATTTTGCGGTGGGCGCGAAGATCGACATCGCCCAACAGCGCGCGCAGCAGATGTTCGGCAGTTGGGTTTACTCGAACGAGAGTCGTGACGGACGGCATCGCGAGCGCTCGACGCTCGATGCGTGCGAGCGCGTCGTCGGGCGCGCCGGGCAACGCTTGCGCGAGAATGCCGCCGGCGGCCACGACGCCGGTCGGATCGGCCAATACGCCCAGCGCGACGATGCTCGGTATTTGTTCCGAATTCGCAAGATAATACGCGAGATCTTCGGCGATCTCGCCGGTCTGTAGCGGCACGACACCGACGTACGGCTGTCCGACTTCGTAGGACTTCGTCACTTGAAGCACGCCGTTGCCCACGACGCTCCCTACCGCGAATTTGCCGCGCCGATCGATGGACAGTTCGGCCAGCGGGTTGCGCGCGTATCCACGCGCGCCGATGACGGCTCCCGCGTCGAGCAACCACGACTCGGCCGTGATTGCACCGGCCGGCCCGTCCCCCGAAATCTGCAGCGAGATGCGCTCGCTGCCTTTGAGGCTTGCTCCAAACAGCACCGCGCCGGTCGTTAGCCGCCCTAGAGCCGCAGCGATCGTGGGCGAGAGATCGTGCCGAGCACGGATTTCGCGAACCAGGTCGGTCGTGACGACGGCGCTGACCGCGATGCCGCTGCCGGTAGCGGTTGCGCTGAGGAGTGCGTCGGGCATCCGGCGCTTTCTCTCGAAAGGCGCGCGCTTTTCCTGTACGGAAGGGGCGCCGATGCGCGTTTTGGTGCTGCACGGTCCGAACTTGAACTTGCTCGGCGTTCGCGATCCGGCGACGTACGGTACGCAGACGCTCGACGAGGTCGACCAACAGATCCGCGCGACCGCGTTGGAATTGAACGTCACGGTGCAGTGCGAGCAGTATAACGGCGAAGGCAGTATCATCGATGCGTTGCACGCGGCGCGCGAAAACTATGACGCAATCGTCATCAATCCCGGGGCCTACGCGCACTACTCGTATGCGATCGCCGACGCGCTCGCGTCGATCGGCATTCCGGCGATCGAAGTGCATCTGTCGAACGTTGCCGCTCGCGACGAGTTTCGACGGAGGAGCGTCACGGCCGCAGCGTGCAAAGGCACAATTGCGGGCTTAGGCACGGCCGGCTATTCGCTGGCGCTGCGAGCGCTAGCGGAAAACGAGAAATGACGGTGAACAAGCGTCCGGGCAGGCAGGCGCAAGCTCAATCGGCCTGTAGGAGAGCGCCATGACCAAAGCC
>JBDTKL010000217.1:0-3776 GCA_039935355.1 Candidatus Tumulicola sp. | reverse complement strand
GACGAGATTCACCGGCTCGGACGCGTCGTGGAAGAGTTTCTGTATCCGGCGATGGAAGATTTTCAGATCGACTTCTTGGTCGACCGCGGCGCGTACGCAAAGACGTTGAAACTGCCGCTCAAGCGTTTCACGCTGGTGGGAGCGACCACGCGAGCCGGTATGCTGACGGCGCCGCTGCGCGAGCGGTTCGGGATCGTCCATCACTTCGATTACTACGCACCGGAGCAGCTCGAACGTATCTTGCGCCGGTCGGCGGCCGTTCTCGGCGTCGAGATCGACGCGGAAGGCGCACACACGATCGCTACGCGGAGCCGCGGGACGCCGCGCGTTGCCAACCGGCTTCTGCGCCGCGTGCGCGATTATGCCGAAGTTCGTGCCGAGGGCAGAATCGATGCCGGCGTCGCGCGTGAGGCGTTGGCGCGCGAAGGCGTCGACGAGTTGGGGCTCGACCGTTTGGATCGCGGCTTTCTGCGCACGATCCTCGAGCAATACGGCGGCGGGCCGGTCGGAATGGGCGCGATCGCCGCCACCTTGACCGAAGACGCCGAGACGCTCGAAGACGTCGTCGAACCGTACCTCCTCAAACAAGGGTTCGTTATCCGCACGGCATCGGGACGTCGCGCGACCGACGCGGCGCGCAAACATTTGGGCGTCGCGTTGCCGCCGTCGATACAGGAGCGATTGCTGTGACGTTGCGTCGCGCGCGCTTTCTCGGATTGGTGGCTGCGACGTGTGCCCTGCCGTTGCGTGTAAAAGCCCAGGACGACGTGGACCCCGCAAGTAACAGCGCCCGCCCGGCGTTGCGCGTGTTGCTCGGATCGGGCGATGCACAACCCACCTCCGGCGGTGGATTCGTGTTTGCGGGACGCGCGTATCGAGGATCGTTCCAACGTCTACCGAGCGGCGAGATCGTCAACCTGGTCGATGTCGAGCAATATTTGTACTCGGTGGTGCCGCGTGAAATGCCGCCGTCGTGGCCGGCCTCGGCGTTACAAGCGCAGGCGTTGTGCGCGCGCACGTACGTGCTGCAGCGCAGCAACCCGCAGCGAGCGTACGATTTGGTTCCGTCCGAAGCCGATCAAGTCTACAGCGGTCTTTCGAGCGAAACGCCGGCCGGACGCGCTGCGGTGGATGCGACGGCCGGACAAGTGGTGAAGTTTAACAACGCGTACGCGCAGATCGCGTACTCGTCGTGCTGCGGGGGCCACACCGAATCCTCGGCCGAGGCATGGAGCGGCGGCGCGGTGCTGCCGTACCTGGGCGGCGTGCCATGCACGTATTGCTCGTCTTCGCCGTACTACCGGTGGCAGACGACGATCGCACTCGACGATGTAACTCGCGCGTGCGGCAGACGCCTCGATGCATCCGGTGCTGTACAAACTCTTCGTGTGTCATCCATCGATGCCAGCGGACGTGCGCGCGGGTTCGATCTCACCTGCGAGCGCGGGAGGGTGACGATCAAAGGCGAGACGTTTCGACTACTGGTCGGGAGCCACGTTTTGCGCAGCCTGCTCGTAACGAGCGTTCGTCAAGCGCCGTCACCACCGTCGTTGTGGTTCGAAGGAGCCGGCCTGGGCCACGGCGTTGGGCTGTGCCAGTGGGGCGCGCGCGGCCTCGCGACACTCGGCCGTTCGGCAGTCGATATCATAGCGTGGTATTTTCCCGGAACGGTGATCGGCAACGTCTGACGACCGTCGTAGCGACGCGTATCGCTACGAACTGCCGCCGGAACTCATTGCCCAGCATCCCGCCGAACGGCGCGATGCCAGCCGTTTGATGGTGCTCGACGGCGATGCGATCGAACACGCCCATTTTGCGGACCTCTCGCAGTATCTGCGTCCCGGCGACGTGCTGGTGCTGAACGAGACGCGCGTAATCGCCGCACGACTATTCGGTTCGCGAGAACCCAGTGGCGGACGGGTCGAACTACTGCTGTTGCATCCGGCCGGTGGCGGCCGGTTCGATCCCAACGCCTCGCGCTGGGTCGCGCTTGCACGGCCGGCCCGTCGGTTGCATACCGGCGATCGCATCCGCTTCGATGCGTCCGGTAGCGCGCGCGTTACGGCCGAACTGGCCGACGGTGCGCGCGAGGTCGAGTTCGAATTACAAGAGGCGTTTGAAACGTTTCTCGAACGAGCCGGACGTTTGCCGCTGCCGCCCTACGTGCACGACGATTCTGATGAAAACCGACGTCGTTATCAAACCGTGTTCGCACGGGTGCCGGGCAGCGTCGCCGCACCGACTGCCTCGTTGCATTTTACCCACGATTTATTGCGCGAGATCGAAGCGCTCGGCGTGTCGATCGAGCGGATCGTTCTCGATGTCGGGCTGGGCACGTTCCGGCCGATGACCGCCGAACGAATCGACGATCACGAAATGCACGCGGAGCACTACGAAATTCCGGCTGCTGCGGCTCGAGCGATCGCGACGGCGCGCGCCGGTGGCGGTAGGGTTGTTGCGGCCGGGACGACGGTTGTGAGAGCGCTGGAAAGTGCTGCCGATGACGGAGCCATCGCGCCGGGCGTTGGGCGAACCAGCCTGTTCATCACGCCGGGATACCGCTTTCGTGCGGTCGACGGCCTGATCACCAACTTCCATCTGCCGCAGTCGAGCCTGCTGGTGCTCGTTAGCGCATTTGCCGGACGCGAGCGGGTGTTGCATGCTTACGAAGAGGCGGTACGGGAACGCTACAGGTTTTTCTCATTCGGAGATGCGATGTTCGTCGTTAAGGGTTCGGAAGCTAAACAATTGTGACGTGGTGTGTCGAATTCGCCAATGCTCGTTCGACGTGTAGCTAGTTAACCGCCGAACGAAGGAGAGACCGATGCGATTCATGGTGCTAGTAAAACCGGGCCGCCGCGATTACGAGGACGGCGCGCTACCCACCGCCGCAGACCTGGAAGCGATGGGGCGCTTTAACGACGAGATGACCAAGGCCGGCATGATTTTGGCGCTCGACGGCCTGCAGCCGACCTCGAAGGCAGCGCGCATCCGCTATCAAGGGTCGAGGGCGCCGGTCGTCACCGACGGCCCGTTCACCGAAACCAAGGAGCTGGTCGGCGGCTTCTGGATACTTCAGGCGAAGTCGAAGGAGGAGGTCGTGGCGTGGATGCAACGCGCACCGTTTGAGGACGGCGATGAGGTCGAGATCCGCCAAATTTTCGAACTAGACGACTTCGGCCCCGCACTGACGCCTGAAACGAAGGACAGCTGGGTGAAACGGCGCGAGCAGTTGCCCCCGAACAACTAACGTCGACGGGGTTGATGTGATCGACGCGGACCAGACCCGCCGCACGATCGAAGCCGTTTGCCGGATCGAATCGGCCAAGCTGATTGCCGGCCTCACACGGTTCGTTCGCGACGTTGGGTTCGCCGAGGAACTGGCGCAGGACGCGTTCGTCGCGGCGCTCGAGCAATGGCCGCAGTCGGGCGTGCCGCGGAATCCGGCCGCGTGGTTGATGACCGCCGCGAAGCGGCGTGCGATCGACCGAATTCGCCGCGACGTCCGACGCGACCGCAAATATCGCGAGCTCGACGGCGTTCGAACGTCGTTGTATCACGCGCCTGATGCCGAGCTCGATGGCGCGCTCGAAGCGATCGATGCCGAGCGCGACGGCGGCCGGATCGACGACGATCTGCTGCGTCTGATCTTCATTGCCTGCCATCCGATCCTTTCGGCCGAAGCGCGCGTCGCGCTCACGCTTCGGCTTCTCGGCGGATTGACGACGGACGAGATCGCAAGCGCCTTTCTCATACCGGAAGCGACGGTCGCGCAG
>JBDTKL010000216.1:0-4955 GCA_039935355.1 Candidatus Tumulicola sp. | reverse complement strand
ATCCATCCATCGCGACGAATTAATACGGCAAGGCGTCGGAAGCCGAACCGCCGCCGCTAACTCTTCAAGTCGTGCACGACGTGACCCATCGTCCTTTGGAATGCGAATATACCGAATCATCCGTCGATTCGGGTCCACGTGACGGCACGCTTGGCGTTCGCTAATGTCGAGCTGATCCCGGACCGCCTGCACGCCTCGACGCTTGTGCACAGGCGTTAGAAGTTCCCGAGGCGGCAACCTTGTGCGCGTCGACATTCAGAGCTTGATCAGCAGCGATGCGTTTGAGTGACGAGAGCGTGAAATCGAGCCACGGCATAATCGCGCAATCGTCTTCCCATCTTTCATGCTCCCATGGTACCAATCGTTACGGCGCCGAGGGTGACGATCACCACTGCAAAGGCTGGATGCAAGATCAGCGGGATGCCAGCCCATAGCCCCGGCAGACGTTCACTTCGTAGCTCCGGAAGCTTGGGCGCGTGCACTGCCGTCAAACCCAAGCGGTGTAAAGGTCAATGTCGATCTGTTGCGATAGTCGTACTACTGCGCTTCTATGGAAAGGTTCTCAAAAATGCGTGTATTTCTCGTTTCCATCGCTACGTTGGCGATAGCGGCTGTGATGGGGTACTCCAGTCCGGCGCGAGCCGCGGGAGAAATGCTAACTGGCCCGATGGCCGTTATGAACTATCTTGCCGGCGGTCCATGGACTTGCTCGGCGAACTTGCCGGCGATGGGCGGTCAGCCTGCACATACTGAGCAAATGACACTCACCTTCGATGTTCTGCCTGGAAATATTATGCACGACCATGTCGCCTCGGCAGATTATGCCGGCGATGACTACTTCGGTTATATGGCACAGAATTCACTGTACTGGACGACCAGTGCAGATAGTATGGGTAGCCATGGATCGAGCACGTCCACGGATGCGAAGACGTTCACCGGCACGACATCCATGGGCGGACAAAGCATGAGCATGACGAGCACGTATACAAAAGTGAGCCCGACCAGTATCACGTCGCACGAAGTGGTAACCGCCGGTGGCAAGAGCATGTCGGTCGATAGCTCCTGTAATCGGTGATGGAACGGCGTTCCGTCCGCGTACAAGTGTTGACATCGTTAAACTGACGCAGCTATGCGCCCGTATCGGGAGCGCTTCTCTATTGCCTAGCGAGCACGCCCGCGGCGGGCGCCAAGGATTCGTCGCAATCACGGACCGGCAACATTTGCTAATGGATTACAATTGTTGACCGCCATGCCGGGGATTCGTGTACTTGCTCTCATCTGCGGCGGAATCTTTGCCGCCATGATCGTGACGATGATCGCGGGACACGTCCTGATTGAGTCGGGTGCAGTAAAGCATCCCATGCAATATGTAATGCCGGTCCGGATCGTCTTCTTCACGCTCTTCGTCGCCTTCGGTTTCTCGTTGGTTCCGCTGATGGTTCGAGTGGTTCTTCGGAGGCTCGAGTTGGTCGGCAAAAGCTCGAACGTTTCGCTGTTCGCGCCCCTGATCGCGCGTCCGGGATGGATCGTGTGGCCAATATGGATACTTATGGCCTCAGGCCTAGCCGTCGCGCTGCCGGCGGCCATTCGGCAAGCGCTGCCAATCCGCCGGCTACGAGTGATTCCGCAGCCGAGGCGATTGCAAGCATCCCATCTCAAGGGACGCTTGTGGCTGCGCCCGGTATTACCATCGGGTCGATGCTCACCGAATCGACGCTCCCAATTCAACGCGGATCGAAGTCGGAGCTGTTCAGCGGCGCGCAGTTTGGTGGCGCCGCCATCTTTGACTATCGCATTGCGGGAACGGCAACGGTGCTTCATCGCTGCCGCTACTATTACGTTACGACGGCAACCCGCAATCCGACGCGCATCGCGACGGTCAACGTCGGTATTTCGTCCGAAAAAATGAACCGTAAGCAACTCATCGCCAGCGATCGTGAGCTTGGCCGTCGATTCGTCGCCGACGGCTGGCACGTAGTCCGGGCGCATACCTGGACGAGAGGTGGAATAGTGCTCGTTTTACGCGAGCGGCGCTTGGACGATGCCATTCCGAACGAAGCTTCTGTTGCTGGCGATTGGATTCAATATGTGGAGCTACGCGAGGGCGAATGACCTCAGCGGACGCGCTTGTTCCAGCTATGAAACGGAGCGGTACGCCAATGGCACGCCGCTGTGCTACGGTTTAGGAACACCCGCCCACAAAGGATGCTTAATGAACCGATTGCTCCTCGTGCCACTCGCAACGCTTGGCGTCGCGCTCGCCCTCGCCGTGCCCGCGCTCGCCAACGACAAATTTACGGGCTTGCCCCTCGCCCCCAGCGTGCGAGACAATGCTCCCGTCACCCTCTCTGCCATCTGCTACGGCTCGAACCACGTCCGTTCGTCGCTGTTCTCATGGTCGACCACCACGCCGGCGTCCGCTATTGCCGGATGGTACAAGAATGCGATGCCCGGTTCGAAAGAGACCCAGCATCAGTTCAAAAGTGGAGACTTTGCGATCACCGAGTACATCGTCATCTCCGGCGACGGTTCGAGCCGTGTCGAAGTGAACGACTACCACGGAAAAACGATTATGCGCCTAGCTCGCGCGCAGCGACCGATCGATTGGGGACAAGACGCCCAGAAGAACTGTCAGTCGACAGAATAGCGGCAACCGCACCACCAGCCCTAGATAAAGGCGTAATTGCGTCATCGTAGAGACGAACAATTGCGCCTCCCTCGTCATCCTGAGGCACTTGCTGCGGTTCTTGGGACGTCCGTAACCTGGCGGCGGAAGCTAGCGGATGTCTGGACTAGCCGGTCAAGCCGGCGCAGCCCGTCGGAGTCAAAAACGAAAGCTGCATGTCGAAACGGTAATAGTTAATCGTTTAAAAAGACGATTCGATTCCGGCTTTTACCGCTCAACACCGATACCACATTATTAGAGGCCGCGTTCATAATTACGCCAAGTTGCTAGTATCGTATTTCGGCACGAAGCAAGGAGCCCGTTTAAAATGGCACTCAAGGAATACAAGCCCGGACCGTTGATGTTCGCTATTTCCGGAGGTCAGCCACCCTTCACCTTCACGGGCACCATCTATGATGTCGTCATCGATGTGAGCGGCGAGTTGATCGACGACACCGAGGCGCAAGCAAAGATGATACTCGCGCGACAATAGGCCGGCCACGCGCCATGGAATTATTGCGGTTCTCCGATCTCGAATGTCACTATGGGGCGCGCGAGATATTCTCGAGTCTTAGTGGCGTCTTCAACGACGGCGAGCGCATCGGCCTCGTGGGGCCGAACGGCGCGGGGAAGTCGTCGCTCTTGCGTCTCCTCGCCGGCGTCGAGCAGCCGTTCGGCGGCACCGTCGTGCGGGCGAAAGGCTTGAAGCTCGGCTATCTCGCTCAAGGCGTTGCCGACGAGACCGAGTCGACGCTGCAGAGCCTCATCGATGCTGCGCTCGCGAAAGCGACGCACGAAGAGTGGGGCACGCGCAACAAAGCGCTACGCGTGATGCTGTCTGCGTTCGGCTTCGAGCCAACGGAATACGATCGTCCGCTACGCTCGTTTTCGGGCGGCCAGCGGGCCAAAGTAGCGCTGGCGCACTTGTTGATCGACGAACCCGACTATCTGATTCTCGACGAACCGACCAACCATCTCGACGTCGCGACGATCCGTTGGCTCGAATCGTTCGTGGCCAACGATTCCCGCGGGTATATCGTCGTTTCGCACGACCGCTACTTTCTCGACCGCATCGCTACGCGCATCTGGGAAATCGAGCGAGGACGCTTCCACGCCTACGCACCCGAGCGGCCCGCGTACACCGCATTCCTCGCAGCGAAAGACCTGCGGCTCGAGACCGAACGGCGCGCGTACGAAACGTTCGTTGTCGAACGCGACAAGCGGCGCAAGACGATCGCCGGCCTGCGAGCGACACACACCTCGTCGGATTACAGCCAAGTGCGCAGTCGCGAGAAGCAGCTGGCACGCGTCGAAACGACAATGCAAGCCCCGGCTCCGGCGGCCTCCGTACGCCAGATAGCTGTGAGCCTACGCTCGTCACGGCGCGCGGGTGGCGGGTTCGCCTTCGAAGCAAAGGGCTTGAGTAAAGCGTACGATCAACCGCTTTTTAGCGGGCTAACCTTCGATGTCGAGCGCGGCGAGCGCCTCGGCATCGTCGGCCCAAACGGTTCCGGTAAATCCACGCTTCTGAAGATCCTCACCGGTGCCGCGCAGCCGGATTCCGGAACGGTCGTCTTCAATCCGGCAGCGCAAGTCGCGTACTTCGCGCAGAATTCCCACGATCAGCTCGATGTCAAAGAGAGCGCGCTTGCAGCCGTGTTGGACGGCGCCGCAGTGACCCCAGAGGAGGCGCGCGGACTGCTCGGGCGTATGCGTATCAGCGGCGATGCCGCCGACAAGGCGGTGCGCGATTTTTCCGGTGGCGAGCGGCGCCGCATCATGCTGGCACGACTGATGGCGCGCGCGGCGGACATCTTATTGCTGGACGAACCGACCAACGATCTGGATATCGACAGCCGCGAAGCACTTGAAAGCGTCCTATACGATTACGCGGGAACGATCGTGGTCGTCTCGCACGATCGATATCTTCTTAAGCGTCTGTGCGATCGAGTATTGTGGATCGAACGGGGCGCGTGGGGAATTGTCGACGGCGGGTACGACGTTTACGAAGCGGCCCAGCGCGATCGCGACAAAGCGCTGATCGATCGCGCGGTTGACGAGTCCCCCGTGCGTTCGAAGGCGTCGCGTCAAACGCCATTGCGCATACTCTCGCAGCTAAAGCGGCAGATCGAGCGAATCGAACGAGAAATCGCGGGCTTCGATTCGCGCATCAACGAGATCGAACTTCTCTTCGAATCGCCCGCGATCTTTACCGACCCCATCAGATCCCTGACATTGAGCGAAGAACTAACCGAGCTAAAAACGCGCAATCGGGAGCGCGTCACCGAAT
>JBDTKL010000215.1:0-2948 GCA_039935355.1 Candidatus Tumulicola sp. | reverse complement strand
GAACCCGAGCGCGTGATGACCCGCTTTCACGGCGCCGCGGGCGTAGCGGGTTGGCTGATTACTGCCGAGCGGCGCTCAGCAACGCCCGCGCCTGCGGCGCTTCGAACGGATCGAACTGCGGATTGAGCGCCAACGCTTCGCGAATGCGACGCGTACCCTCCGCTACCGCGCCCGTATGCAGCGCAATAACGCCGGCATGGAACTGGACGTCGGAATCCTGCGCGTTCGTTCGCGTCGCCCGTTGCGCGAAACGGCGTGCTTCGTGCCAACGCCCCATTCGTGCTAGCGTCCAGGCCATCGTGTCGTCGGCATAAATCTCGTCGCCGCGCTTGCGGTAATCGCTCGTCGCTGCTTGTAATGCGGTATCGAGATGTACGCCGCGTTGGGCGTAATAGTTGGCCAGCAGCCGATCGTTGATGCCTTGCGAATCGAACAAACGCTTCTCGGCGTCGATCAATTCGTCGGTCGACCGTGCCTCCGCGCCGAGACCTAACGCGCGCTGTGCGTCGGCTTCGTAGCCCAACGCCTGCGGTAGCGGATAGATATCGGCACTATGGGTCGCCGCCGCTAGCGTTTCTTGCCAGCGGCCCTGCGCGCGGAACATTTTGGCCTCAAACATCATCGCCATCGAATTGTCTGGGAATAATTGCAGCGCCGTCGCGAATTCGGTTTCCGCGGTTCGCGCGTCGCCGTCTTCGAACGCGTGCTGTGCCGCACGCATGTGAAACCACGACCGGTCGTACGCCGGATTCTCCGAGATCGAATCGGTCGTCGCCATGGCGCGCGAGATATACGCCCGCGCATCCTCGAGCCGACCGGTTAGTTCGTCGAAGCGCGCGCGGACCGCATCGACCGTCGGATCCTCTTGGTGTGCGTCGTCCACGATCAGCGCCAACTGCGAACGCGCCTCGTCGTAACGCCCGAGTTCCATCAGCACCGACGCCACTTGCGCGCGCGCGTTTCGATTGAAGGGCTCGCCGGCTAACGCCGCACGTTCGCTCGCCAGCGCGTTCCGAAAATCGTGATACGCCAGCTGCGTCGAGCCGAGCGCCATGTGCGCCGCGGTATTGCCCTGCGGTTGCAGGACCAGCGAGCGGCGTGCCGCGGCCGCTGCGCGCGCGATGTCGGTGAGATCGTAGCGTTCGCGGAAGCGCTGCATGTATTGCGCCGACAGCATTCGCAGCGTAATCTGATCGGCCGGATCGACCTTCGACTGTTTTTCGAGGAACGCGACCATCGCGTCGCGCTGTAGATAATCGCGCTTCACCGGAGCGACGTATTGCGCCGGCGCTTGCACGCTGTGGTCGAGTATCACAGGCGCGAAGCCGATGCCGACCGCCGCTACCGTCGCAATTATGAACGACGGCACCAAGCGGCGAATGTCGGGACGTTTAAGCACGTTTAACACGCGATTCTCTAGTATTTCTTTCAGCCGTTATGAGGTCGCCGAAGGAGTGGTCGCGTTCATCGGAGCGTCGAATTCGTCGTAGCGCTGCAAGCGGTATACGGCGATCGAAATAATCCAGCTAGCGATGAACACGCCAATGATGACAAAACCCAATTCGCCCCAGTTGTCGTTGACGCGTCCCACCGCGTTCCAGAAGCCGCCGGTAAGATTGAAGCGGTCGGCCACTATTCCGGCCAGTTCTACGCAGCCGACTGCGACCGCGACCAGCACCGAGACCATCGTGATGACCATGTTGTAGTACAGCTTGCGCATCGGTTTGACGAACGCCCAACCGTACGCGCCCAGCATTAGAATGCCGTCGGTGGTATCGAGGAGCGACATTCCGGCGGTGAATAGGAGCGGAAAGATCAAAATATCGTAGACCGGCAAACCTTTGGATGCTTCGACGGCGGCGATTCCCAACAGCGCAACTTCCGTTGCGGTATCGAATCCCAGCCCGAAGAGCACGCCGACCGGGTACATCTTCCAACTGCGATCGACCAGCTTGACGAACGAGCCGAAGAAGCGGCCCATCAAGCCGCGCTTTGCAAGCGCATCATCGACGCCGTCGTTCCAGTCGTTCGCACCGCTTGTAAGCCGTCGGAACGCACGCACGATATCGATCAACACGACGGTGTTGATGGCTGCGACGATCAGCAGAAATGCAGCCGATACGCACGCGCCGACCACGGCGCCGGTACTCTCGAGCGCGGGCATCGCGTGACGCACGAAGGCCGCACCGCATGCGACCGCGATCGACAGCGCGACGACGATCGTCGAGTGGCCGAGCGAAAAATATAAGCCCACGCCGACCGGGCGTTGGCCGTCCTGCATCATCTTGCGGGTGACGTTATCGATAGCCGAAATGTGATCGGCGTCGACCGCGTGGCGCAAACCGAATGTGTATGCCAACAGGGCGGTGCCGAGCAGCAGCGGATGTTTGCCGAAGGCTACAAACGCCAGCACCCAGGCGCCGATGTTGAGCGTTATGAGAAAAGCATAGACCGCATAGATTTTCGGCAACGGAAAAACGGAGGCCGCAGCAGCGGCCTCCGTACCGATCGCCGGCCCGTTAGAGCGGCGATTGAACATACGGGAACGTCGAGGTGTTGCTCTTATCGTATGCGACGTTATCCGTGGTGAGACACGGCGCTTCTTTGTGATCGTCGGGGATCAGACCGAGCGCCGAGAGAGTGTTGCCGAACAGCGCGCCGAGCGAGATGTCTACGACATCATCGTCGAGCGCACGGCCGCCGAACTTACTGCCGGTCGCGCCGCCGGTCTCGTATCCCAGATACGATGCCGTCGTCACGTTTTGCGTCAGGTCGACCTTCATGACGTTCGGATAGAGAACCGCTTGCAGCGTCTGCGAGGTCTTCTTGCTGCGGAACAGCTCGCTGAACGACAAGATCATGCCTTGCAGCGTCGGATCCGCGTACGGTTCGGAGCGATTCGTCGTGTCGTGATCGGCGAAGGCTTCGAAGACTTCCTTCACTGCCGG
>JBDTKL010000214.1:0-8036 GCA_039935355.1 Candidatus Tumulicola sp. | reverse complement strand
CATGACGACGGCATCGTCACGCCGCGCGACGTCGAAGGCACCGATCGCGTGCACGTCGCTCAATTACGGCACGAACGCGATAATACGCAGTTCGCATTTTGGTGCGCGGGCGACCAACTGCGCAAAGGCGCCGCAACGACGGCGGTCGAGATTCTGGAGTTGCTCGTAGCGGCGGGACGGTTCGCCGGATGAGCGCAGGCATCGCAGTGCTGAAGTTCGGCGGCACCTCGGTTGCCACGCGCGAGCGCCGGGATGTGGCTGCGCGGCGCATCGCCGATGCGTGCGACGCCGGTTTCGCGACGGTCGCCGTGGTCTCTGCAATGGGACGTCCGCCCGATCCGTATGCCACGGATACGTTACTGAATCTGATCGGTCATCGCATCGGAACGGCGCAGAGCGATATGGTGCTGGCCGCCGGCGAGCTGATTTGCGCCGGAGTGTTCGCCGACGAACTCAATGTCGCGGGAATACGCGCCGTCGCGCTATCGGGCGCGCAAGCCGGAATTCTTACCGACGATCGGTTTGGCGACGCGCGCATTCTGGCTGTCGAACCGCAGCCCATCTTGGATGCGATCGATCGTGGAACGGTTCCGGTCGTCGCGGGCTATCAAGGCGCGACCGCGTCCGGAGTGACGACCACGCTTGGCCGGGGAGGTACGGATCTTTCCGCCATTGCGTTAGGGCATGCGTTGAATGCCGAACGAATCGATATCTATACCGACGTCAGCGGCGCCATGACGGCCGATCCCCGCCGTCTGTCCGACGCCCGGACGATCGAGCGAGCATCGCTCGACGAAATGACCGAGTTGGCCGCGCACGGTGCGAAAGTGATGCATCATAAAGCCGCGGATTTCGCGCGCCGCACCGGCACGCGCTACGCGATCAAGGGCGTCGATACCGACCGTGGCACCGTCGTCGATGAAAACGCATTCCACGAGCGTCCCGTAACCGGCGTCACCTGTTCCGGGCGGCTGACGTGGGTCCGGATCATCCGCGGCGATATTGAGACGCCGTCGCGCCGGATGCAAACCGAACTCGAAATGTTTGTCCGCCTCGCCGACTCCGGCATTTCGATCGATCAGGTGTCGATCAACCAAGCCGGGGTCGCCTTCGTGGTCGACGGCGACTTGGGCGGGGAATTGCGACGTATGCTGGGCGATCTCAATCTGGCCGTCCGGGTGCGGGAGGCCTGTTCCAAGCTCTCGGTGGTGGGAAACGGCATGCGCGGTACGCCCGGGGTCGTGCGCGACGTCGTGGAAGCGCTCTCGCGCGCCAACGTCGAAATCATTCACTTCACCGACAGCAACGTCACGATCTCGGTGCTCATTCCGGCGGCCGACGCGACGATTGCCGAATCGGCGATTCACAAACAATTCGGATTGGATGAAGGAGAGGCTGCGTCATGAACCTCGGGACGATCGTGACGGCGATGATCACGCCGTTCGACGAGCGCGGGGCTGTCGATACCGCTGAAGCGGCTCGCATAGCGCGCTGGCTGGTCGGACGCGGCAACGACGCATTAGTTGTCGCCGGCTCCACGGGCGAGGGCCAAACCTTGAACGACGCCGAGCGTTACGAGCTCGTGAAAGCGGTAAAGGCTGCCGTCGGAGACGGCGCGATCGTCATCGCCAACGCCGGCATGAGCGCGACCCGCGAGTCGATCGAATCTGCGCGTCGCGCGCAGGATGCCGGTGCCGACGCGCTATTACTCGTCGTGCCGTATTACATCAAACCGACGCAAACCGGCATGCTGCGTCATTTCGGTGCGATCGCCGATGCGGTGCCACTTCCGCAAATCGTCTACAACATTCCCTCGCGTACCGTAGCGAACATGTTGCCCGAGACGCTGTTACGACTCGCTCGCGAACATCGCAACGTCGTCGGCGTCAAAGAATCGAGCGGCGATCTCAAGCAGATCGCCACGGTTCTGCGCGACCGCGACCGCGGTTTTCGCGTGTGGTGCGGAGACGACCATCTGTTCTTGCCGTGTCTGGCGCTGGGTGCGGATGGCTTGATCGGCGTCGCCTCGCATCTGTGCTCCCGCGAGTTTCGCCAGATGTACGAGGCCTTTACCGAAGGACGCGTCGCAGAAGCGGCCACGATCCACGCCTCGTTGCTACCGCTGCTGGACGTGCTGTATCGCGTCACCAATCCGATCCCGGTGAAGTGGGCGATGAATCAACTGGGCTTCCGAGCCGGCGTCTGCCGCTCGCCGCTCGACGAACTGCCCGCAAACCTCGAATCTGTGCTGCGTCCGGTCGTTGCCGATTTTGCGGACCCCGACATGACGGCGGTCCTCGCGTAAGGCCTATGTTGGACGCGCAATATATCCTCGGTTGCCGGCTCGATCTGATCGACGCCGACGAAGCCGCAGCGCAAATTATGCATCTCGTTGCGAACGGCGAGGGTGCGCAGATCGTTACCCTCGGCACGGAAATGGTCGTACACGCGCGACGTGACGAAGCATTCCGGGCCGTCGTCAACGCTTCGGCCTTGTCGCTGTGCGATACCGTGGGTTTGCTGTACGTTGCGCGACGGCGCGGTTCGACGCTGCGAGAACGCGTCACCGGTATCGGACTGATCGAACGGTTATGCGATCTTGCGGCTCGCACCGGCGTGCCGGTATATTTCCTTGGCGGTGCGGCCGGCGTGGCAGCCGATGCGGCCGCCGTGCTTGAAGCGCGTTTTCCGGGATTGCGCGTCGCCGGGACGCACGATGGCTATTTTACCGAAGATCGCAACGACGAAGTCGTCGAGGCGATTCGTTCGAGCGGCGCGCGCTTGCTGTTTGCCGGTCTTGGATCGCCGCGACAGGAGCTGTGGCTGGCCGGTCATCTGTCGGCGACCGGTTGCGGAGCCGCGATTGGTGTCGGAGGTTCGCTCGACGTCTTTGCCGGTCGTGTCGAGCGCGCACCGCAGGCGTTTCAGCGGTTGGGCCTCGAGTGGTTGTATCGTCTCATTCGTGAACCGCGGCGCTGGCGCCGCCAACTCGCCTTGCCGAAATTCGTCGGGCTCGTAACGCTCGAACGCCTCGGCTTACTGCAGAAGAACGGACTGGTGCGCTCGTGAAAGCAATGATTCTCGCCGGCGGCTTATCGACGCGGCTCTATCCGCTTACCAAACAAGTGCCCAAGCCGCTCGTACCGATCGCGGGAATTCCCAACGCAGAACACGTGATCCACTATCTTGCAGCGCACGGTTTCGACGAGATTGCGATCAACGTTCACTATTTGGCCGATGCGATCGTCGACCGATTGGGTGACGGTTCGCGGTTCGGCGTTCGACTGGAGTATTCGCACGAGCACGAACTGCTCGGCAGCGCCGGCGGAGTGAAAAAGCTCGAGTCATTCTTCAGCGACGGGACGTTCGTCGTCGTCGGGTGCGACGACCTGACCGATTTGCCACTCGACCGTTTGGTCGGGTTCCATCACGAGCGCGACGCGATCGCTAGCATCGGTTTGGTAGAGTGCGAAGAGGTCGACCAATACGGCGTGGTGGTGCTCGACGACCGCGGCAAGATCGTCGGGTTTCAGGAGAAGCCGGCCAAGGGCACCGAGCGCAGCCGTTTGGCCAACACCGGCATCTACGTGTTCTCGCCGGAAATCTTCAAACGAATTCCGGCCGAGACGTTTTACGATTTCGGCAAACAAGTATTCCCCGATCTGCAAGCCGCGGGAGCGGCGTTTTACGGCTATCATGCGCGTGGAGCGTATTGGAGCGATATCGGAACGCCGGCCGAATACCGGCGCGCCAGTCGCGACGTCGTTCTCGGAAACGTTTCAATTCCCGGAACGCGAGCTTCGGGCGCCGACCCGACCGCATCGATTGCATCGGAAGCGCGTATCGAAGGACCGGTTTGGATCGGCTCGGGTGCGCGCATCGAGGCGGGCGCGACCGTAACCGGAGGATCGGTCATCGGCGACCACGTTACGATCGGCGCCGGTGCGCGAGTCGACGGAAGTATTCTGTGGGAAGGCGCCACGGTCGGCGACGGCGCGACGCTACGCGACGCGATCGTCGGCAAGGGATATCGAGTCGATCCGGGCGTTTCGCTCGACGGGGCGATCGTCGCAAACGAAGCCGAACCCGCAACCGCATAAGCTTGTTGCCGCGCGCGCTCGTCGTGAGCGTCGCATGTGTGGATACGAGCCGCGATCGATCTGCTCTTTCCCGCGCAATGCGCGGGTTGCGATGCCATAGGCGCCGGCCTCTGCGCGACGTGCGTTCCCGAGATGTGCCACGCGTTGAACGCCGACGCGGACGCCGGTATACCGGTACGCGCATTCGGCGCCTACGAAGGTGCCTTGCGTCGAGCGATCTTGGCACTCAAGGACGGTCGCCGCGACGTCGCCGAATCGTTGGCTCGAAGGCTCGCGACGCTGCTCGAACCGAACGCCGCTCTGGTACCCGTTCCGACGACCGCCGCTCGACGGCGACTGCGCGGACTCGACGGCGTCGCCGAGATCGCAACCATCGCGGCCACGTTGACCGGCGGTGCGTCGCACCCGGTCTTGCTTCAACGGGCCGGGGACGCGCAGCGCGGCCGGAGCCGGCGAGAGCGTCTGGCAACGCGCGAACGGTTCGCATGCCGTTCCGGCGTCGATATCCCGCCGTCGGTCGTCTTGATCGACGATGTCTGCACGACCGGGGCCACGCTCCGCGACTGTCGCGCGGCGCTCGAGAACGCCGGAGCACACGTTTCGGGGGCGGTCGTCGTGGCAGCGGCGAAAAGCGGCGCCGCGTGCCTTCAACATCAGAACAGTTGTTAAGTTCGATCGATCGGGTGTATCTCGCACGCGCCTGCGAACTGGCGGCGCGCGGTATCGGCAACACCGCTCCAAACCCGCCGGTGGGGGCGGTCGTCGTGCGCGATGGACGGACGGCGGGTGAAGGCTTCCATCACCGCGCGGGTGAGGAGCATGCCGAAACCCTCGCTATCGAGCAGGCGGGGGAGGCAGCTGCCGGCGCCACACTCTACGTCACGCTCGAGCCGTGCGCCGTGCCCGGCCGGGTGCCGGCATGCGCTCCGCGCGTCCGCGACGCTGGGATCGCTCGGGTCGTGATCGGTACGACGGACCCCAATCCAACAAACTCGGGACTCGGCGTAACGATGCTCCGCGAGGCCGGCCTCGAGGTGGTCGTCGCGAACGATCCGGTGGCCGGCGATGTAATTCAAATTTTTGCCGGCTCGCTTCGTACCGATCGTCCGTACGTCGCGCTGAAACTAGCCGTTTCGCTCGACGGAATGGTCGCGTCACGGCCCGGCGTCCGAGAGTTGTTGAGCGGTGCAGAAGAACTACGCTTCGTACGCGATTTGCGCGTCGCGTACGATGCCGTGCTGGTCGGAAGCAACACCGTACGTGTCGACGATCCACTGCTGACGGTGCGTCCGCCACACCTTCGACTGCGTCCATTCGTTCGCGTCGTCGCTTGCCGCACCGAAACCCTCGACGAGTCGAGCCGCGTCTTCGAACCGGTGGATAATTACAATCGTACGGTCGTCCTCGTGCCGGCCGGGCGTCGCGAAGGCTTCGACAATCTCGATCGCGCCGCCGACGTGGTTGCGGTGGGCAAGACCGATTCACACGACCTCGACATCGCGTCTGCGATGGGCGCGCTACGCGCGGCCGGCGTGACCAGCGTGCTGTGCGAAGGCGGGCCGGCGTTGGCAGGAGCGATGCTGCGGGCCGGCGTTGTGGATCGCTTTTATTGGTCGGTCGCTCCTCGCTTATTGAGCAATGACCGGTCGGTACCGGCCGTGCGTGGTGTCGATCTTTCCGACGCGCCGCGTGCGTTGCGATTCGATCCGCCGCGCCTGCTGGGGCGCGATGCGCTGATCTCGGGAACGTTTCAGGATGTTTAGCGGGCTGATTTGGTATCGCGGAGAGATCGTCGCGAGCGAACCTGCAGAAGACGGTTCGATAACACTACGCGTGCGTTGCGACGGCGCCGGCGTCGAACTTCCCGCGCCGAAGGAATCGATCGCGATCGACGGCGCCTGTTTAACCGCGACGCGCGTCGCCGGCGAAAACATCGATTTCGACGTCGTGCCCGAAACGCTGCGCCGAACGACGCTCGGCGAGCGGCATCCGGGCGATCGAGTCAACGTCGAGTACGCGTTGCGTCTCGGCGACCGGATGGGCGGACATTTCGTCTACGGCCACGTCGACGCGGTCGCAGCGGTGCTCGAGCGACGCCGCGAAGGACAGGGCGAAATTATTCGGATCGAACGCCCTCAGCAACTCGCATTTGCGTTGGTCGATAAAGCGTTCGTCGCGGTCGACGGCGTGAGCCTGACGATCGCCGCCGCGGTGCCGGATTGGTTCGAAATCGCCCTTATTCCCGAGACGTTGGCTGCAACGACGCTGGGGGAACGGGCGCCCGGTAGTCGCGTTAACCTAGAAATCGATCCCGTCGCACGCTACGCGGCTCGCTCGTGAGATATCGCGAAACGCTGCCGGCCGGCGCGCGCGTTTTCGAATCCCACGTGCGCACCCAATGGGGCGACGTCGACGCGGCCGGCATCGTGTATTTCGCAGCGTATTGGCGCTTTGCCGAACGCGCCGAGATGGACATGTTCGGCGATCTCGGTTTTCCGTACGAGTCGGTCTTTCAAACGTATGGTTTCTGGCTTCCGCGGGTGCGTTGCGAGGTCGAGTACCATGCTCCCGCGCTGATGAACGACGATTTGCTGCTACGCACGCACGTCGAAAAAGTCGGCGGATCGAGCGTACGCTGGAAAACGGTCGTCTTCAATCGGCGCACCGGCGAGCCCGGAGCGGCTTTCGTGCTTACGGTTGCTTGCATCGACGCCGAAACGCTGCGCAGCCGTCCGCTTCCTGACGCGGTGCGCGCAGCGTTGCTGCCATGCGTCGCGGCGGAATCGTGAGCGAACGTACTGGGCGTGTAGCGATGCTGGTGGCACCGCGCACGATCGAGTTGCGCGAAGAACCGGTTCGCGAGCCGTCCGACGGCGCGATGCTACTACGCGTACGGGCGGCGCTCACCGACGGAACCGATCTCAAAACGTACCGCCGCGGTCACCCGTTGATGCCGATGCCGACGCGTTTTGGACACGAATTTTCCGGCGACGTAGTAGCCGTCGGCAAGGGCGTGACGGAGTGGTCGGCCGGCGATGCCGTTGCATGCGTGCACTCGGCGCCGTGCGGGCAGTGCTTCTGGTGTCTGAGCGACGAAGAAGAATTGTGCGAGTCGTTGACGTCGACGATGGTGTTCGGCGCCTATGCCGACTATGTCGAAATTCCGGCGCGCATCGTCGTACGCAACTGCTATCGCAAGCCGGGTAATGTTTCGTACGTCGAAGCCGCCTTTCTCGAGCCGCTCGCGTGCGTCGTGCATTCGGCCGCCTTCCTCGGGCTCGAGTCCGATTCGTTCGTCGCGGTGTACGGCGACGGTGCGTTCGGTATTCTCCACGCGCTGTTGCTCGCGCGCGACGGCAATCGCGTCGTGCTGTGCGG
The DNA here is from genome assembly GCA_039935355.1 of Candidatus Tumulicola sp. Lineage (GTDB taxonomy): Bacteria > Vulcanimicrobiota > Vulcanimicrobiia > Vulcanimicrobiales > Vulcanimicrobiaceae > Tumulicola. The sequence continues at coordinate 558 of JBDTKL010000214.1, read as the reverse complement.
GCGGAGGAGCGAACGATTGGCATTGGCGCGCGAACTCGGGGTCGACGCGATCGACGTCCGGCAAGAACCCGCGCTCGACGCGATCCGTGCGCGAACGGATGGTCGAGGGGCCGACGCGGTGATCGAATGTACCGGCAATGCGGAAGTTTGGGAGCTCGCTCCGTCGCTCGTGCGGCGCGGCGGGACGGTGTCGTTTTTCGGCGGCCTTCCGAGCGGTGCCCGGGTGTGTTTTGAAGCCGGCCGCTTGCATTACGACGAGGTGCGGCTGGTCGCGCCGTTCCACTTCTCGCCGAAAGATGTGTGGCGCGCGTACGATCTGATCGTGACTCGCACCCTGCCGCTCGTGCGCTTGACCTCGCAAACTGCTGGTTTGGACGACATCGCAAGCGTCTTCGCAGCACTCGACGCCGGAAACGGCATGAAAGCGGTCATCGAGCCATGAGTCTTCCCGACACCATGCGTGCGGTGGTGCTTTACGATGTCGACGACATTCGCATCGAGCACCGTCCGGTTCCGCAGTTGCAGCCGGGCGAAATGTTGGTGCGCACGATGGCTGCG
>JBDTKL010000213.1:0-3164 GCA_039935355.1 Candidatus Tumulicola sp. | reverse complement strand
CGACCGCGCGGCGCCCATCGCGCCCCAGATGATCCCGTAGCGGGCTTCATTTAAACAGGCAAGCGGGCCGGAGAGACCGCGCGCCTTCGGAAGCAGCGCTTCGGCCGGCAAACGGCAGTCGTGCAGCACCAGTTCGCTCGTAACCGATGCGCGCAACGAAAGCTTGCGGTGGATATCGTTCGCGCTAAAGCCCTTGGTGCCGGCGGGAACGATGAATCCGCGGATGCCGTCGTCGGTCTGCGCCCAGACGATCTAAACATCGGCGATCGACCCATTGGTGATCCACATTTTGGTTCCGTCGAGGATCCAATCGGAACCGTCGCGGCGCGCGGACGTGCGCATTCCGCTAGGATTGCTGCCAAAGTCCGGCTCGGTCAAGCCGAAGCATCCGATGGCTTCGCCGCGAGCCATCGACGGCAGCCAACGATTCTTCTGCTCTTCGCTGCCCCAGCGATAGATCGCGTACATCGCAAGCGAGCCTTGAACCGAGGCAAAGCTGCGTACGCCAGAGTCGCCGGCTTCCAATTCCAAACAGGCGAGACCGTACGCCACGGCGCTCGCTCCGGGGCAACCGTAACCGTCGAGGTGCATGCCCAGGACGCCCAATTCGCCCAAGCCGCGCCCCAGATCGCGCGGCAACGTGCCACTCTCGAACCATTCGGCGACGTTGGGGATGATGCGGTCGCGTACGAACGCGCGGACGCTGTCGCGGATCAGGCGTTCTTCGTCGGAGAGTAGACCCGAAATACCGATGAAGTCTACGGCGTCGGGAGCGCTGCGCGAGGTCGCTCCGCTCACCGGTTGACGAAGCTCATATCTTCGTAACGGTCGCCGCTGGCGACGCCCGGTGGAAAGATGTCGTCGAGCCGGAGCAGTTCTTCGTGGGTCAATTGCACCGCAAGGGCGCCGACGTTCTCTTCTAAATAGCGCACGCGTTTGGTGCCCGGTATCGGCACGACGTCGTCGCCTTGCGCCAAGAGCCACGCGAGCGCGATCTGGGAAGGTGCGCAACCTTTCTTGGTTGCGAGGTCGCGAACCGCATCGACCAGCGTCAGGTTCTTGGCGAAGTTGTCGCCGGTAAAGCGCGGCGAGCTGCCGCGAAAATCTCCCGGCCCAAAATCGCCCGTGCTTTTGATTTCGCCGGTGAGGAAGCCGCGGCCGAGCGGACTGTATGCCACGATTGCGGCGCCGCACTCGCGGACCGCCTGCAACTGGCCGTTCTCTTCCAGATCGCGCGACCAGAGCGACCATTCGTTTTGTACCGCGGCGATCGGGTGCACGGCGTGCGCGCGGCGGACCGTCTCGGCCGAGGCCTCGGACAACCCGATGTACCGTACCTTGCCTTCTTGGACCAAGCGAGCCATCGCACCGATGGTTTCTTCGATCGGAACCGATGTGTCGACGCGATGCTGGTAGTACAGGTCGATCGTGTCGACCTTCAGCCGGAACAACGACGCTTCGCAGGCGGCCGCGACGTAGCCGGAACTTCCGTCGATCCCGCGCTTTTGCGGGTCGTTGGGATCGCGCACGATTCCAAACTTGGTCGCGACAAACACGTCGTCGCGACGGCCCGCAATCGCTCTGCCGACCAGCTCTTCATTGTCGCCGACGCCGTACATATCGGCGGTATCGAGCATCGTGATGCCCAGGTCGAGCGCGCGATGGATCGTGCGAATCGACTCCTCGTCGTCCCGCTTTCCGTAAAAATCGGACATGCCCATGCAGCCCAGCCCCAGTTCGGATACCAGGGGGCCGGCCGTACCAAGTTGTCGTTGCTTCATCTACCTACCAATCGCCGGTGGGCGATTAGCGTTTCAGCACGCGCGCGAGTTTGTCGAACAACGCTTCGGTCGACCGCTCGAACTGGTCTTCGAAACGCCGCCAAAACAGCCGGCCATCCGTATCGGATAACTGCGCGTCGAACCTGTGGACCACCGTAGTCGTCTTCCCTTCGGTCGTCACGTAGAAACCGTGCACTCCGTCGATGCCTTCGTTTTGAATGCGCCATACGATGCGGTCTTCGGAAACGGCCTCTTGCAGCACCGCATGCACGCCAAGATGCCACTCTTCGGTTTTACCGACGGATAACGGGCCGGGCGAACGCATAAACGGCTGCGACGCAAACGGCCAAATTTGATCGCCAGACGTCCCCATTTCTTCTAAGAGATGGTAGATTCGACGTTTCGTGCCGCTAAATTTACGCTCGCGGGCCTCATGAAGCTCGATGGGCATGCCCGCTCGCTTCGCTAACGTAGCGCAATTATCCCCACAACGCCCGACGCGACGATCAGCACCGGTGCGCTGAGCTTCGTGCGCAGCGTGAGCAACACGACGACGGCGGTGACGGCGTATGGCAAAATGCCGGCCGGCGTTCCGCGCGCGATCGTCAATACGCTCGACCAAACCAACCCGACGATGGCCGGTGCCAAGCCACGCGCCAAGATCGGCCGCCACGGCGAGTTTGCGAAGCGATCCCAGGCAACGTCGGCTGCCATCATAATCGCGCTCGACGGAACGAACATGCCGACGGTCGCGACCGTCGCGCCGATCAACGGCGTCTTCGGCATCGCCGCATATCCGATCAGCGCGGCAAAAATCGTCGTCGGCCCCGGCACGAGCTTGCCGATCGTGTAAAACTGCGTGAACTGTGCCGACGTCACCCAGCGGTAGTTTTCAACCGCGTCGCGATGCATCTGCGGAATGATGCCTTTGCCGCCGCCAAACCCTAAGACCGATAACTGTCCGAACGTCCATAGCAGATGGAGCGCGGTATGCACCGTGCTGCTCAAGCCGAGGCGGCCTGACGGCGAGAGCGCAGATATTCGTGCATGATGCCGATTCCGCCGAACACGACTAATACTAACAGCAACGGCATTTTAAAGAGCGAGACGACCACCGCCGTCAGTGCCAGTAACAGCAACTTGATCCAGTCGTTGCGTTCGTCCCAGCTCAACTCCAACGCATTGGCCACCGTGAGTCCAAGCGCGCCGACGGCGCAGCCGCGCAGGCCGCCGCGGACGAACGGATTTTCTGAGTATTTGAAGTAGAGGGCGCCCGCGACTAAGACGATGAGGAGCGGCGGAATGCTGGCGCCCAGAAAGGCTGCGATCGCTCCGGGCACGCCGCGCGCGCGCTGACCGCAAAAAATCGCCAAGTTGAGAATG
>JBDTKL010000212.1:0-6722 GCA_039935355.1 Candidatus Tumulicola sp. | reverse complement strand
TCTCGCATCAATCCGCCCAAGACTATGGTTTCGTTGTCTCTAACGTGGAGGGTTGAATCGATCTTACGATTCGCCACTATTGGATAGCCCGTCGGAGTGAAGCCCACCAACTCGCTGTATTCTGGATGCAACTCCGCTATCACACTTCCATCGGCTCCGATCGTTGGCGTGAGCCGGAGGTGGACTCCGATATCGACGTATTGAACGTTCTGTCCGCCGAAGACGGACGTGCTATAGACGATCGGATAGGTCTCGCCGATACTAAGATCGGCCTCTCTATTATTGATCGTCACCAGCTTCGGCGTGGCCAAGATTGACGCGCGGCCCTTGCTGACTAGCGCATTTAGTTGCACGTTCACCGAAATCGTTCCACCCGTAAATGAGTAGGCAACCGCCCCAGGTAGAGAATTTCCTTGGGTGTCGACCCCGCCGAACTCGATTCCGAAGTTACTCGAGTCGTTTACCGGCGTCACGTCGGCGACGCGGACTTCGAAAAGCACCTGCGGGCTCGGGCGATCGAGTTGCGTCACGATAGCTGCAACCGCACTTTGGGCTCGGTCGCCGCCCGCGACGAGGACAGCGTTCTGCTCTTCGTCGGCGACATACACGCCGTCCGGCGCGACTGTTTTTAACTTCGCCACGACGTCGTCGGCTCGAAGGTATCGCAGCCGGTATACACTCGTCGACGTCGTCCGTGCCCCTAAGCTGGGAGCGACATCCAGGAGCGCTATTAGACGGCGCGCTCTCGCAACGGTATCAGCATCTCCGGAAATGACCAGAGACCCCGTCCGCTTATCTGGAACGATCACGGTACCGTCAGGCAATGCGGACTCGAGCTCGCGGGCCACATCATCCGGTTGTGCACGGGCCAATGCAATCACGACGCCGTCTCCAGATCGATTCATCGATTGCACGGCGCCGACAACGAGCACGTCGCCTTGTTTGCGTACGCGTAAGCCATGCGCTTCGGCTATTGCCTGCAGGGCTTGTGCGAACGTGACGTTGGTGAGATGCACGGTAACGCGCTCGGGTTTCACTGATCCGTCCGATACCACGTTGACGCCGGACTGACTGGCGAGAAGCGCAATGGCATCCGTAATGTCCACGTCGCGCACATCGATTGAAATTAACTGCGCAGCAGATGCGGCAGTCCAGCAGAACACTGCCAGCGCTAGGACCCATAGAATGCTCGAACTGCGCATCATCGGTTGCTTTGCGCGAGCAGCAAACGCGTGCCATCGGAGAGTCGAACGCTATTGGCATCGATTTCGACAACGGTCGAACCGCCGACGTGCGAACCAACGCCGACGAAGACCGTCCGCCTCCCAATCTGCAAGAGCGCTTTGGGGGAATCGCCGACCACGACCGCACGTACGGAAACGCCGACCGGGCCGACCGGCAAACCGCCATCGGCCGATGCGCCCAGGTTCGGCGGAAGTACAAAATCCGGATCGATCCCCGGAATTGGTCGGGGTACGACAGCATCTAACTTCGGAGATGGCGGTGCCAGAAATGGGTCGCGGCTTAAAGATAACGCCGGATATTGCAACGGCTGCAGTGACGCGGGCGAATTGATCGCAAGCGTCAAGGTAGACTCGTCGTCCGCGCTAGTGGGCAGCGGTCCGAAGGCGAGGACGAGAGCGACGATCGTCCGGATACTACAGTGTGTCGATAGCGGCATACACGTTGATGTGTACCACCGCGTCGATGGAAGCCGCCATTTTAGGGTCATGGTCGAGTCGCACGTCGACAACCCGTATTAGCGCCGGCCCCTGAGATAGCGCCGCCACCGCACGCACGATCGAGCGATAGGCTCCCGACCACTCGATCGTCACCGAGCGCCCGCCGGTCTCGCGTACGCCGTCATCGCCTGCATCGAGTCGTTGCAGTGTCACGTGGAATCGGTTGTCGAGCCCGTCGACCGCGCGTATCACTGCAGTCGTGCCGAGATAACGGGTATCGGGTGGATGCATACGCGCGATGTTCGCGGCGATTCGACGCCGTGCAGCGTCCTCGTGAGCGCCATCGCGTAGCTGGATCTTATCTCTGTTCGCTCGGACATACGCTTGGTGGGCGTCGTCCAGCAAGGTTCGCTCCGACCGGAGTTCGGGTACGATCCCTACGGCAGTCGTGAGTGCGACCGTGATTGCGAGTATCGCCCAAGCCACGAGCACCCCGAATGGCAACCTCATCTGCGTGCGTCTTGCGGTTGCATCTGAAAAGTGAGACTGTCGCTTTCACCACGCCGGGCGATCGACCGCATCTGCGTAGTAGGGCTGACTTCGGTCACAATATCGGCCACGTGCGCGAGTTCGGCGAGCCGTTTTGTTTGGCCGTCAAGCTCGAGACCATCCGCGGATTTTGAGAACGAATCCAACCAGACGCCGGAGGGCAATCGCTCTGCGATGCTCGTCAGCTGCAGCATCGCCAGCGATCCGGACAGGCGAACTGCGCGAAGGCGCTTGGCGAGCCGGAGCGTCGTGCGCAGATCCTCCCATGCGAGCTTCGATTTAGAAAGCTCCGTTTCGCCGGCGCGCAGCCGGATCTGTGCTCGAGCGTCTAGGTCGCTAGCCTGGTGCACTCGATACGCTGCCAAGGCGTATCCACTTGCCAAGACCGAAAAACTGATAAGACCTGCGATAGCAACACTTTGCCAACGGTTCGAGAGCCCATCGAAAAGGCGGCCTATCTCCCATTGCCGCTCGTCCAGGAAATTAAAGCGCCTCAATCGAGCGCCCATGCGGCTAGAGACGCCGCCAAGGCGTAGTCGAAAGCAAACGACGCGCCAGGCGGGTATGCATCTTCGGCCGCACGCGTGGGCACGTCCACTACGACGCTCGCCGCCGTGACAATGCGTTCGACCAGGCCCGGAACGCGCGAACCGTTTCCCGTTATTCCGAGCGTGCGGACTGTGGCTCGCTCGCGTAAGGCTTCGAGTGCGTCGCAAACTCGTCGAACGAACGCATCGAGTTCCGCGTCGCAAGCGCCTGCAGCACCAACGGATCGCTTTCTACGTTCGGCTTGCGCGATGTCGATCGCCAGAGTGGCTGCGATCGCAGCAGTCAGTGCCGCGCCGCCGCTATCGATGGATAGGGTTCGAAATGGCTGCGCTAATCTTCCATACAGCCGGGATTGCCGAAGGCCAATGTCGAGGATGGCGTCGGCGTTCGGAAACGCCCGCCGCAACGCGAATGGTTCGTAATCCATGGCCAGCACGGCTAATCGAGTGTCCCTTACAGCTCGCATCCGGATACGAATCGCCTCCAACGGTGCGACGACAACGAGATGAGCGTTCGTGCGATCGATAGATCGAATTCGTACTTGCGTTGGAGTATCGCCGTCGCTCCAGGGTGCGAACACCGCGCTCTCCAGCCGAGCCGCGCGCAGTCGCTCTGACGGGCGCATTGGCGGGAACTCTATGCATCTCACCACCGCGTCGCTCCACGGCAATGCGAGAACGCACGAGCGGCGTCGGCAACCAAGTTCAGCGATTGACTCGGCTATGGCCGATCTGATAGCAGCAGATTCACTCGAGCCATCAGCATTCGGAAAGTCGCGTGTCGCCGCAGATTCGACGCGTACCGCTCCGGCGCGCTCTCGGCGCATGGCGACGATTCGCAAGCGGCTTGTGCCGATATCGATACCGAGCGGAAGGCATTGTGTCATGACGATCTTGTCGCGACGAGCGCGCAGACCGTCCCGAAACTTAGAAACGGTGCGAATGCGATCGACGCCTTGCGATGTGCTCTGCCTGAGAGTAAGATATAAACGGCGGCAGCCCCCCCGGCAACGAATGCAATATACACCGCCTGTATCGCGCCGGAAGCGCCCAAACCTAGACCGATCGCTGCGGCAAACTTGACGTCACCGAGACCGATGCCCCGTCTCTTCGTTAGCATATACGGAATGCCGAGCAAAATTATTCCAACGAGGAGGCCGGCCGCCGCATCGCTGAGGCGCGAATAGCGGCTCACAGCCAGAATGGGCGCCGCCCACAACTGAACCGTATCGAAGCACACGCCCGATTGAATATCGGTAGCCGCATTTATAAAGGCGAGGGAAATCAAGAGCGAAGCGGCCAGTTCGAACGGAACTGCGCCCGCAAGCACCGCGGCGAGGACTGCCGAAGCTAGACAGATTGCTAATGCTACTGGCATTCTCAATATGTTATCGATGCCACATTTTCGACCGGAAGCGAAAGCGACATAGCCTAGTAACGCAGTACCCGCCAGCGTCACAGCCCCGGCCTCTGCGGGTGTCATCGCGGGGCCCGACGATAGAGTGCGCGGCGCGCCGGCAAGAAATGTGGACTGTACGACAGCGCCGTTCTCCAGTATGAACGTGCAGCGTGTTCTCTACCGGCTGCACGAGCGATGAACCCAGCGAAGGTCAGGGCGCGAGCATCGCGAGCCAGGTTACCCTCAACCGCAAAGTCGAACTCTGCGCGCTCGAGATTGCCGGTCGCTCGGAACAACAAAGCGCGGTCGAAGCGTATCGTGCGATCGTTTGGATTTCGCTGCAAGAAACCAGTACATAATCGAATAGCCAGCCGCATCGTTGGCTGATCTCGCTGGAACAACGCTCCGAACGAAAACCGGTCCAGTGCTACACCGTCCGCAGAGTCCACGCGAATTGCGCGACGATAGTACGCGAGCGCGCTTACTGGCTGCGCGCGCAGGGCAGCCGAATCGCCTCGCGCGATGAGGCTGTCGGCGATGGGGCGATGCGCGAGTACCAGCGCGACCGCCGCAGCAGCAACGCACATGAGCACCGACCGAACACGCTCGCCGTTCATGCCGAAATCGCGTAATAGCCGCCGAGCCCGAACAGAACACCACCCGTGATGCCCTGACTTACCCGCGGTGGCACGATTCGCCATAGGCCGGCCAATCGATCGCCCGCGACGATCGCAGCAAGAACTGGAGCGGCGTGTCCGATCGCGTAAGCAGCGATCAACGCGTGCGAGTCGCGAGGCGAGAGTGCGTAGAAGGCACCGCCCGCAAGCGCCGCCGACAGTGGTCCGCAACACGGCGATCCAACCAGCGTGCTCGCGGCGCCAGCAGCGAAGGTCGCACCGGCGGATGCCCCCGCCTTCTGGGGCTGACACTCGCGAAGGTGAGACTTTCCCGCCTGCCATGCCGCGTGCGCTCCTCCGACGAAGCAGACGACTGCTGCCGCGCCATATGCAGCGGGAGATGTCGCGACAACGCTTGCCGCGGCGACGAACATTGCTCCGCAAGCCAGGTATCCTGCGATCAAGCCGCCTCCAAATGCCAGAGCGTGAACGCGACGCTCCCTATCGGGCAGTCGTTTCAGAAGCGCCCGTAATAAGAACGCGCGCGACAGCCCACACGGACCCAAACCGGCAAGCGCGCCAGCCTGCAAGGCAACCAAAGGCGCAACGTTCATTGCGACTTCGTCGCCGCGAAGCCGGCGTCGGATGAATATTGTATGTGCGTAAATTTCGTCTGAGGAGAAATGTTCTGCAACGTCCCCGGATCGTGCGTGCCGGGGCAAACAATTGCGTATGAGGCATTCCCCGTGTCGGGCTTGTCGACCGTAAACGTGTAGAACGAGCCCGGTCCAGCCGCCGGGTCCACGGGCGTTTGTTTTAGGTATGGCGTCAACTCGTCGTTGGACGGGTCGACGGTGCCTCCGTCCGGATAACGATCGTTATCCGTTTGAAACAGCTCGATCGCGGTCGCGATCTCTTTCAAGTTTGACTCGCACGCCGAAGTCTGTGCCTGTGCACGCGCTCGGACAAAGTTCGGCACGAGTATTCCAACAAGTATCGCAATGATCGCCACGACGATCATCATTTCGATGAGTGTAAATCCGCGCTGTGACCGTACGTTTCGAGCGTCCATCGCTCGCCGAGCTTCATCCATGATCGCCCGGTATAGTGCCCGCCGATACGGTACGCGCGTCATGCGCCGGCTATTTTATCGTCTGGCAGTCGGATCCGTATTCGGTCGCGTTGCGAACGCGGCGCGCCAGTCTTTGGATTCGACGCGCAGCACCCACTCGAACCGGGAATCGGGGGGCAAAGCCAGCGGCGGAAACACGATCGCGAACGGAACGTTGATTGCCGAACCCGGTTTTATACCCGGCGGTCTCCCGACTTCGAGGTCATTCTCAACATGAATTCCTTGCGTGCCGCCGCGTCCATCGGGAATCTGAATCGCTTTACCATCGGCGTCGAGCAAGTCGAGCGTCCAACGCGTCCGCCGATTCGTCTCGTCCCACGGCACGTGAAAAATGATTCCGAGCGCGCTCGGACCGGTCATGGGGCTCGACGTGTGGCTCCAACCGATACCGAGCGCGTGCAGTTTACCTTCAGAGACTTGCGCGGAGTCCGCGAGAAAAAGCGTTACGTCCAAAGTCCCGGCGTCTTAGCGCCGCGACCGGAACGTTCCTGGGGCAATTGACCGGCGCGACGAAGCCGCTCGATGGCGGCTCGATGCAAACGGGTGAGATGCCGGCGAGAATACCCGAGTCGTCGCGCTAAATCTACCATGGTCGCGCCTTCGAGATGAATCGACCGCACGATCGACGCCTCGAGCGGACTCACACTTTGCAGCAGTCGCTCGAGCGTCAGTTTGTCGATAACCGCATCGAAGGGCGCACTCGATTCGCGCTGTAGATGCGGTGGAAGCAGTTCGAATGAAACGACGGTACCACTCGCCCTAAAATCACGAACGTCACGGCGTTCTTGCATCGAG
>JBDTKL010000211.1:0-5012 GCA_039935355.1 Candidatus Tumulicola sp. | reverse complement strand
AGCGGCGACGCTGTCGAGTCGGAACCTGAAACGGCTTGGCCGCGTTCGAGCAGCACCCGTGCGATCGCACTCATGCCGATCCCGCCGACCCCGACGAAATGAACTCGCTCGCTCCTCACGCGCGTTGTGTTCTCGAAGCTAGCCGTTCGACCCGGGCAGCGATGCCGGCAAGCGGATCTTCGGTAGCCATCCGCCGTGCCGCCGAGGCCGCATCCGCCAAGCGGACCGTCTCCATCGCACCTCGCAGCGCGGCGATCAACCCGCCATCACGCACGTCTCGGTCCGAAACGACCGTCGCCGCGCCGCCTTTTTCGAACTCGACGGCGTTGCTCGTTTGATGGTCGGCCGCGGCGAACGGATACGGCACGAGGACGGCCGGCTTTCCGACAGCCGCCAATTCGGCCAACGTCGATGCCCCGGCGCGAGCCAGCACCAGGTCGGCTGCGGCGTAGGCCGGCGCAGGGTCGTCAAGATACGGCCGCACTTTGACCCCCGGACGTTCCGCCGTGCGATACGTATCGAAGTCGCGGTCACCCGTCACCACGATGGCTTGCCAGTCGGGAAAGGCTCCGGCGCGCAATCCCGCGACCAGCGCATCGTTGAGCGAACGCGCACCCTGGCTGCCGCCCATCGCGAAGAGAATCGGCTTTGCGGGATCGAGCCCGAACGCCGCTGCCGCGCGAGCGCGGCCGGGAAGTTGCCGCAGCCCGGGGCGCACCGGTACTGCCGTGCGCACATACTTGCCGGCCAATCCGGCGTCCGCACCCGCAAACGGCCCCCACACCTCGTCGACCCAGCGCGCGGTGACGCGGCTGGTCAAACCGGCAGCCGCGTTCGGTTCGAGCATCGCGATGCCGGCCTTCGATAGACCGGTGCGGCGCAACAATGCCGCCGCCGCGACGACCGGAAAGCAGACGTACCCGCCGGTCGCGATGACGACGTCCGGTTCTAAGCGTCGCAACAGGCGGGCACTTTGCGTTACACCCCACGCATTCGCGAAAGCGTTGACGAGCGTTCGCTTCGGGGCGACGAACATCGGTTGTGCGCTCACCGTATGTAATCGATAGCCTTCTGCCGGTACGATCCGCGCTTCCAGACGATGGCTCGTCCCGACGAAGTCGATGGTTGCGTCGAAGCGTTCGCGCAGCGCGCCGGCGATCGCGAGCGCGGGATAAATGTGACCGCCGGTGCCGCCGGCGGCGAAAACGACTCTCACGCCGCGCGCACGCGGCGGTTACGTTCCGGCGCGCAGGCGCCGGTGCCGCCCGACGTTCGCGATCAGCGCAACGGCCACCAGATTCACGACCAGCGAGCTTCCACCGAACGAGATGAACGGCAGCGGCACGCCGGTCACCGGCCACGACGATGTGACGACGCCGATATTGATGAAGGCTTGAATCGCGATCATCGCACCGAAACCGCACGCCAAGAAAAAGCCGAACCGGTCGGGCGATGCGAGTGCGATGCGAATCGCGCGGTACGTCAGCGTGCAGAACAACACGACCACGACGATCGCGCCGATCAGCCCGAGTTCTTCGCCCAGCACCGAGAAGATGAAGTCGGTATATTGCTCGGGCAGATAGAAAAATTTGGCTCGCGACGCGCCGAGGCCCATGCCGAACAAACCGCCGCTTCCCAGTGCGAGCAACGATTGCACGATGTGAAAGCCGGTGTTCTGCGGATCTTTCCACGGATCCAAGAACGCGAAAACGCGCGCGCGCCGGTACGGGCTCGCCACGACGGTCAACGCTGCGACCGGCAGCGTCACCGCGGCGACAGCGATGAGATGTGCGATACGCGCGCCGGCCGCAAAGAACAGCGCGAAGGCGGTAAACACGAGCAGGCTCGCGGTGCCCATATCGGGCTCTTTTAGCACGAGAACCGCTATAACCAGCACCGGCGCGAACAATGGAAAGAGTCCGCGCGGCAACGACGTGATACGCTCGCCTCGGGTCGATAGCACTGCCGATAGATAGACGACGAGCGCGAGCTTGGCGAATTCCGACGGTTCGAAGCTCAGCGATGAAAAGCCGATCCAGCGACGCCCGCCGTTCACGACGAAGCCGATATGCGGCACGAATACCAACGCCAACGCGAACACCGACGCCACCAGCAAGTACGGCGCCGCACGTTTGAGCTTGAGCAAGTCCATGCGATAGGCGAAAAATGCCGCGACGATGCCGACCACGAGCCACATGAGCTGGCGCTTCACGTAGTAGGCGATATCGGCGTGCTCGGCATACGCAGTCGCGCTCGAAGCCGAGAAAATCATGACGAGCCCGATCGCCACGAGCGTCGCGACGACCGCAAACAGCACCGCGTCGGGCCGCGCCGCCACATACGAGCGCAACGGAGCGCGATCGCTTTTGGTCGACTGCACGATCCGCGGACGCGGCTTCGATGCGGTATTACGCACGCGCCCGCTCCCCCAAGCCGGCGACGGCTTCGGCAAAGCGTTCGCCGCGATCTTCGGCGGACGCGAACATATCGAACGAGGCACAAGCGGGAGAGAGAAGCACGACGTCGCCTGGCGCGGCAGCATCGCACGCTCGCTCGACGGCATCGCGCATCGACGGTGCCCGGGCGGCATGCAGGCCCGAGGCGCGCGCGATCTGCGGCCCGGCTTCGCCGATTGGAATCAACGCTTTCACCCGATCGTGAATTTCGCGTCCGAGCTCGTCGAAGTCGCCGCCCTTCGCCCGGCCTCCCGCAATCAAAACGATTGGCTGGGAAAAGCTACGCAGCGCGGCGATCGTCGAGTGCGGCGTGGTCGACTTCGAATCGTCAACATAGGCGACGCCTGCGCGTTCGACGATCCGTTCGAGACGGTGATGCAGGCCACCAAAGGTCGCCAACGCACTGCCGGCGCGTACCGGATCGCACCCCGCGGCGATCGCCGCAAGTAACGCCGCCATCGCGTTCTGCACGTTATGCGCTCCCGGTAGCGGCATCGACGAGGCGCGCGCCACCGCGGTAGACTGCCGCCCGTCGCCGGGCGAGAAGATCAGCATTCCGTCGCGGACGCACATGCCGACGCCTTCTAACGAATCGGACAGCGTGAACCACAGTTGCCGCGCGCGTAATTCATGGTTACCACGCAACCCGGCGACGCGCGCGTCGCCGGCATTACCGACGAACCAGTCCTGGGCATCTTGCCGCGCAAACACGTTGTATTTGGCGCGCGCGTAGTCGTCCATCGACGAGTAGCGGTCGAGGTGGTCGGGCGCGATGTTGAGCAATACCGCGACGCGCGCGTGAAACGTGGTCACGGTTTCGAGTTGAAAGGACGAAAGTTCCGCCACGATCCACTCGTATTCGCCGGGCGCATCGACTTCACCGACCAGCGCGTTGCCGATATTGCCACCTACCCGCGCGCGCAGTCCGCATGCGTTGAGAAGATGCCCGATCAACGCCGTCGTCGTCGATTTGCCTTTTGTCCCGGTGACCGCGACGATAGGCGAGCGACGCAGGCGATACGCCAGTTCGACTTCACCGATGATGGGCACGCCGGACGCGGCGACATCCGCAACGACTGCAGCCGTTCGCGGAATTCCGGGCGACAGCACCGCCATCTCGAATCCCTCGAGTCGACCGCGCAACGCTCCGGGCGATGCGAAGCGTGCGCCCTGCGACGTAATGCCGGAGATCGCTTCGCCTAAGCGTTCGGGTTGCTGTTCGTCGGTTGCGACGACCGTCGCGCCGTGCGCGAGCAGCGCCGAAACGCTGGCGCGCCCGCTCCGCCCCAAACCGATCACCAGCACGCGCCGGCCCTCGAACGCCGTCATCGAACGATTGCCAATCCGACGATCGAACACGCCAACGATGCCAGCCAAAACCGCGACGTCACTTTGGTTTCCGGCCAGCCGCTCAGCTCGAAATGGTGATGCAGCGGGCTCATCCGCAGAATCCGCTTGCCGCCGGTGGCTTTAAAATACGCTACTTGAAGGATGACGGATACTGCCTCCGCTACGAACACGCCGCCGATCACGATCAGAAGAAGCATCTCTCCCGACAGAATTGCGACGCCGGAAAGCAGCGCGCCCAACGCCAGCGATCCGGTGTCGCCCATGAACATCTTTGCGGGGTGCCGGTTGTAGAACAGAAATCCGACGCACGAGCCGACGCCGGCCGCCGCGCCGATTGCAGCTGCCGGAACGATCGTCTGCGATGCTATGGCGACGAACGCGGCCAGCGGCGTCACCACCGTGCCGGCTGCGAGACCGTCGAGCCCGTCGGTAAGATTAACGGCGTGGATTGTCGCGGTTACCGCCAGCGCACCAAGAACTAGCCACAACCAATACGGTCCGGTCAGCACCCACGACCCGGCGTGAAACAGCACGTTCCGTGGGAAAAAGGCCGGCGAGGCCGCCAGCATGCGCAGAAAGATGATCGCGACCACGGCGGTCGCCAAGAATTTGGTGCGCGCCTTCAACCCGCGATTGCGGCCGAGCGCGATTCCGAGCGCGTCGTCGAGCAATCCGATCGCTCCGCACCCGACCACGAGCAGCGCAAGCTCAAACATCAAGGGCGCGCTCGTTGCCATCGCCACGACGATCATCGTGAGAATGAAGACGAGCCCGCCCATCGTCGGCGTTCCGCTTTTGACGGCGTGCGTCTTGGGCGCATCTTCGTACGCTTGCTGGCGCAGTTGCAGCCGGCGTAATAACGGCAACAGCAATGCGCCGCCGACGGTAGCGACGAGCAACCCCAGCAACACCCACAGCGGTGCGGTGGCAAACAAACGCTCGGGCGTCAGCGATACCGTCGTCGCGCTAGGCACCGGCGGCCACCAAACACGGATTGCGGCCGTTGCCGCGCCACTTTATCACGACCACCGGCGTCTGCTCGTCGCCGTTGCCGTGTGGATTGTCGAGCAACGCTTTCTCGACCGCGTCGCGATCGACGCCGCTCGAAGCGCCCAACACCTTGGCTTTCTCGAGATCGTTGGCGTCGACCACGGTACATTCGACCTGCAACCGTTCGAACACCGACTGCGAGAACGCGTCGGGATT
>JBDTKL010000210.1:0-3686 GCA_039935355.1 Candidatus Tumulicola sp. | reverse complement strand
AAGACGTGCGCGTGCGCCGGGCACTGGTGCTTGGGATGGATCGCGCGACGATCGTGCGCGACGACACCTACGGCACGTCGATGCTGGCCGTCGCCGATCTCTCGCCGTACTACTATTGGGCGTTCGACCACTCGCTCAAACCGGTTCCATACGATCCCATACAAGCCAAGGCGCTACTCGATGCCGCCGGCTGGCGTACCGGTCCCGACGGCGTTCGCATGCGCGACGGCAAGCGTCTATCGTTGTTACTCGTATACGGCATTGGAAGCGAACTGATACGTAACATCGTCACACAGATCCAGCAGATGTACCGGCCGCTCGGCATCGAGGTCGAGCTGAAAGGCTACGATTACGCCAATCTCTATGCGGCGGCCGAAAGCGGCGGAATCATCAACGGCGGCAAGTTCGATATCGCGATGTACTCATGGATCTCCGGCGGCGATCCAGACAACTCATCGCAGTGGACGTGCGATGCCATACCACCGGCCGGCAACAACGTCGCGCGCTATTGTTCGCCCGCGATGGACGCGCTGCAACGCATCGCGACCACCAGCTTCGATCGAGCCGTGCGAGCGCGTGCCTATGCCGCCATTGAAGCGCTTTTATTGCGAGATTCGCCGGCGGCATTTTTATACTACCAGCCGTTGCGCTACGCCCACGTCTCCGACTTACGTAACTTTGCACCCAACGGCACCAGTGAGGCCTGGAACGCCCAGGAGTGGGCCCGCTAAGGGCCGTCGAAGCGTCCGAGTATGACGACTTTGACGACTCCCACGGCAACTGAAAAGAAGGTGCCGGTAACGGTCGCATATGGCGACGGTATCGGACCGGAAATCATGGACCCGACGCTGCGAATCATCGACGCGGCCGGCGCACAACTCGATCTCGAGCGCATCGAGATTGGCGAAAGCGTCTACAACAAAGGATTGAGTAACGGCATCGAGCCGTCGTCGTGGGATTCGTTGCGCCGCACCAAAGTATTCTTGAAGGCGCCGATCACAACGCCGCAGGGCGGAGGATTCAAGAGCCTCAACGTCACCGTTCGCAAAACCCTCGGCATGTATGCCAACGTGCGGCCGTGTGCGTCGTTGCATCCGTACGTTTCGACCAAGCATCCGAATATGGACCTCGTGATCGTTCGAGAGAATGAGGAAGACGTCTACGGGGGCATCGAGCATCGCCAAACCGAGCAGGTCACGCAATGTCTTAAATTGATTTCGCGCCCGGGCTGCGAGCGAATCATTCGCTATGCGTTCGAATATGCGCGCGCCAACAAGCGCAAAAAAGTTACGTGCTTTACCAAAGACAACATCATGAAGATCACGGACGGATTATTCCACCGGACGTTCGACGACATCGCGCGCGAGTATCCGGACCTCGAGAACGAGCACTGGATCGTCGATATCGGCGCTGCGAAGATGGCCGATACGCCCGAAGTCTTCGACGTCATCGTCATGCCGAATCTGTATGGAGACGTGCTGTCCGATGTCGCGGCGCAGATCACCGGATCGGTTGGACTCGCCGGTTCGGCCAACATCGGCGATCACTGCTCGATGTTCGAAGCGATTCACGGATCGGCACCGCGCCGCGCCGGACAAAACATGGCAAATCCGTCGGGCTTACTTCACGGTGCGCTGTTGATGCTCGTGCACATCGGTCAAAGCGAAGCGGCCGAACGCGCGCACAATGCCTGGCTAAGAACCATCGAAGACGGCATCCACACCTACGATATTCATGCCGACGGCGTCTCGAAGAAAAAAGTTGGAACGCGCGAGTTTGCCGACGCCATCATCGAACGTATGGGTCAACGTCCGCAGCATCTGCATCCCGCGGTGTATGCCAAAGACGCGACGATGGATATTTCCGCTCGTCCAGCCGGCAAGCGTGCCGAGAAGCGCCACGTTGGCGTCGACGTCTTCATCGATCGTCCGGATGGAAATCCCGACGCGCTCGCGGCAGCGCTCGAAAAACTCAAGGTGGATGGCGCGAAGCTGTCGGTCATCAGTAATCGCGGCACCAAAGTGTGGCCGAACGGAAATCCCGATACGTTCTGGAGCGACCACTGGAGCTGCCGTTTCGAAGCGTCCAGCGGGCGTTCGTTCGGTGCCAAACAGGTCGCGGATTTAATCGCCGCGATTGGCGGCGCCGGATTCGACGTCGTCAAAACCGAGGGGCTGTACACCTTCGATGGCGAGCGCGGTTACTCGCTCGCTCAGGGAGAGTAAGACCGCAAAAGGTATCGATCGTGCGCATCGTCAGCCTATTGCCCAGCGTCACAGAGATTCTGTTTGGAATCGGCGCCGGGCCCGAGGTGGTCGGCGTTACGCACGAATGCGATTTTCCGCCGGAAGCGCTAACGCTGCCGCGTCTTACGGCATCGGCGATTCCGGCGTCGTCGTCGCCGTTGGAAATCGATCGTCACGTGCGCGCCGGATTGCACTCTGGATCGAGTCTGTACTCGCTCGACGACGTAGCGCTCGCGCGCTTAGAACCCGACTTGATCGTCACCCAAGAACTGTGCGATGTCTGCTCGGTGTCATACGAGCAGGTGGCGACCGCGGTTCGGCGCTTACGCGGCGACCCGCGAGTCGTCTCCCTCGAACCGTCGTCGCTCGACGAAGTGTTGGGCACGATAACGACACTCGGCGAGATGACGCATCACGAGCTCGGCGCAGCAGCGCTTATCGAATCCTTGCAATCGCGAATCGACGCACTACGCGTGTCGAACCAGGTGATTACGAGTCACATGGTCAGGCGCGTGCTTCTTCTCGAGTGGACGGACCCGCCGATGAGCGCCGGCCATTGGATTCCCGAACTCGTCGAGCTCGCCGGGGCGGAGCCGGTGCTAGCCAACCCGCTGCGCAACTCGCGCCGCCTGCAGTGGGACGAGATCGCCGCAACCGATCCCGACGCGATGGTCGTGGCTCCGTGTGGTTTCGGCATCCAACAAACGCGTGAAGCGATTGCGATGCTCGACGACCATGCAACGTGGCGCGGGTTACGCGCCGTTCGCGAAGGTCGCGTTTTTGCGATGGACGGCAACGCCTATGCGAGCCGGCCAGGACCTCGTTTGGTCGATACCGCTGAAATTATGACCCGATGGATTCGACAACTCGAACCCAATGCGGCGACTCTGCCTCGAGATGCCGAGCATCGTTAAGTTCCGTCACCTCGGCGTTACCGTTTGCGTCGAAAGCAACGCGCGATAGGGACGCCGGCGTAAACTTGAACCGGCCAACGAACACGTCGTCCGCACGCCGCGGCCGCATGGCGCGCATCGCCGCGTGCAGCATTCCGGCGTGCGTTACGACGAGCGCGCGACCATTGCCGGTATGCATCAAATCGGCGTGAAAACTGCGCCAGCGCTCGATAACGTCGGAGATGGTTTCACCGCCGGGAGGCGCGTATGCGCCAATGATGTCGGTCGCGTCGTTCAACTCGGGATTTCGCGCGGCGATTTCGAGCCACGTCAGACCTTCCCACTCGCCAAACGCAAACTCGCGCAAGCGCGGGTCCGTAAGAACGGGAATGCGGTGTGGCGAGGCAATGATCTCGGCCGTTGCTCGGGCACGTGATAGGTCGCTCGAGTAAATTCGGTCGAACGACTCAGACTGCAGGCGATGCGCGATGGCACGCGCTTGCCGGCGGCCGAGTTCGGACAATCCCACGTCGGTATGTCCTTGGAA
>JBDTKL010000209.1:0-10503 GCA_039935355.1 Candidatus Tumulicola sp. | reverse complement strand
GACCTCATGCATCTCAACGAAGCCGATGGCCCCGTCTTTAAAATTCGCAAGGATCCGCGCTTGCATGCGCTCGGTAGCTTCTTGCGGCGCACCAGCATCGACGAGCTGCCGAACCTGTTGAACGTCGTGCTCGGCGATATGTCGTTGGTCGGCCCTCGTCCGGCGCTTCCGAGTGAAGTCGAGCATTACGACGGCTTCGCGATGCGCCGTCTGACGGTTCCGCAAGGCATCACGTGTCTCTGGCAGATTAACGGCCGCAGCAGCGTTTCGTTCGAAGAGTGGATGCATCTCGACGGCACCTACGTCGACACGTGGTCGCCGCTCGGCGACTTGATTCTCGTCGCGCAGACGGTACCCGCCGTACTGCGAAAGGACGGCGCGCATTAAGCAGCACCTGCGGCTCGTTCCCGAGCCGCGCAGGCGAAGGCGACGATTTTCGCTCGCGGCTTCCACGCTCTTCGTCATGGGCGCGACGCTGCTGTCGACGATCCTTGGATTCATGCGCGAAGTCGTCAGCGCCAAATATTACGGCACGCGTTGGGAAATGGATACGTTTCTCGCCGCCGCCACGATACCGACGATTCTGTTCGGAGTGTTCAACGGCGCGCTCATCAGCGCTCTGGTTCCAACCTTCTCCGAGTACATAACGCACCGAAAAGATGAAGAAGCCTGGCGTTTAGGCAGCACGGTGCTCAACATTTTAGCCATCGTGCTGACGGTGTGCGCGATCGTCGGATTCTTTACCGCGCGCTGGTACGTGCCGATCATCGCGCACGGATTTCCGGCGCCGCAGATGGGCGTCGCGATTCGGATGACCCGCTGGCTCATGCCCACGATCGTCGCGGTCAGTTTGAGCGGCGTACTTTCGGCGATGCTCAATGCGTACCACCGGTTCCGTGCCACCGCCATGGTCGGCGCCGCGGTCAACGCCGTGACGATCGCGTGCGTGCTGTTCTTCAATCACTCGCTCGGCATCTATGCACTCGTGGTCGGAACGACGCTCGGCTTGACGGCACAGTTTTTGGTGCAGCTGCCGTCGTTTTTATCGATCGGTAAATACCGCTTCACGATCGATCTGCACCATCCGGGCTTGGGTAAGATTTGGACGCTGCTGGGCCCGATCGTCGTCGGCTCGGCGGCCGGGCAACTGGCGCTGTTCTTCGACCGGTTTTTTGCGTCGACGCTGGCTCCGGGTTACATCGCCGGTATGAACTACGCCGTCAAATTAGTCAACTTTCCCCAACAGATTTTTGCGGCGGCGATCGCTACCGTCATTTTTCCGCTGCTCGCGGTGCAGTTCGCGCGCGATAATCGTCGCGGCGTCGCCCGCAGCCTGGTCACCGGGTTGCGGCTGGTCAACTTCATCACCATCCCGGCCGTGTGCGCGTTGATCGTCCTCGCCAAGCCGATGGTGCAAGCGCTATTCGAACGCGGTACGTTCCAGGCCGGCGCCACCGACCTCACTGCTGGGCTGTTGCCGTACGCGGCGGCCGGATTGGTCGCTTTAGCCGCCAACGTCGTATTGACGCGCTGCTGTTTTGCGTGCAAGGAGACCGCTTGGCCCGTTACGATTTCGGTGGGTGCCGTGATCGTCAACGTAATGCTTTCCATGATCTGGCTGCCGACCTTGGGCGCGCGCGGGTTGCTGCTGGCAAATTCGATCAGCCAAACGATGCAAGCGGTGTTGCTGCTGATGCTGACGGCGCGCTTGGTCTCCGGCATCGATTGGGGTTCGTTGGTCGGCTCGATGGCCAAGATCGCGGTCAGCTCGCTCGCTATGTTTTTAGCGCTCAGTTGGATCAATCGGCTCGGCGTTACGCCCGAAGCGACGCTCGCATCGCGCGCCTGGTTCTTGTTCGGTCAAATTGCGATCGGCGGCACGGTCTTCATTGCGGCCGCGCGCGTGCTCGGCGTCGAAGAACTCGAGCTGGCGCGCCGCACGATCGTCGCGAAATTTGAGCGCAATCTCGTAAGCCCGCCGGATAACCGCGAGGCGCCGATCGCATGACGGCCAAGCGCGCCCCGCACCCTCGCTTCTCGATCATCATTCCCGCTCACAACGAACAAGAGCGCATCGGCGCGACGCTCGCGTCGTACGTCGGCGAGTTCGTCGACTCCGAGATCATCGTCGTCTTGAACGGCTGCACCGACAACACGCGTGCGGTCGTCGAGGCGGTCGCTTCCGGCCACGATCACCTCAACGTGATCGATATTCCCGACTCGCTCGGCAAAGGCGGTGCGGTGCGGGCAGGGTTTTTGATGGCGCGCTCGCAGGTGGTGGGCTACGTGGATGCCGACGGTTCGACGCCGGCCGGCGAGATGCGCAGGCTCTGCGAGGCCCTCGGTGCCTACGACGGTATCATCGGTTCGCGCTGGATCCCGCACGCCGTCGTGGAGATCAAACAGCCGTGGTTGCGACGGCTGGCCAGCCGCTCGTTCAACCTGCTCGTCGTGACGCTATTCGGCTTGAAGTTTAACGACACGCAGTGCGGTGCCAAAGCCTTCCGGCGCGGGGCGTTGCGAAACGTCATGCGCGACGTCGAGACCGCCAACTTCGCCTTCGACGTCGACCTATTGTTCGCGATGAAGCGCCTCGGCTTGCGCGTTCGCGAAGAACCGACCTATTGGATCGACGTACCCGGGTCGAAAGTGAAACTCGTGTCGACGTCGCTCAAGATGTTTTTGGCGGTCGTGCGTTTGCGTTTAAAGCATTCGTTCTTGTCGGTCGTGCTGCCGGTGTACGATCGTCTTTTCCCGACGAAACCGGTACGCACGCGCGATCATTTGCGAATTCTGGTGATCAACTGGCGCGATCCCAAGCATCCGTGGGCGGGCGGGGCCGAAACCTATCTGTTCGAGCAAGCGCGCCGCTGGCAGCAGTGGGGCAATCACGTCGAGTGGTTGAGCGCCGGCTTTTCGGGTGGTGCGTCGCGCGATGTGATCGATGGGATTCCGATCCGTCGCGTCGGGAACGCGTACACCGTCTACTTTCACGTACCGTTCGTCTATCTGCGTGAGTTTCGCGATCGCTTCGACGTCGTGATCGACTCGTCGAACGGCATTCCGTTCTTTTCGCCGCTGTTCTCTTTGAAACCGAAGATTTGCATCGTGTACCACGTGCACCGCGACGCGTTTAACAAGTATCTCCCGAAATGGATGGCCGCGTTGTTCGCGTGGTCGGCCCGGTTGGTGCCGTTGCTGTATCGTGGCGTTCACTTCGTCACGATTTCCGACGACACGTTACGCGAGATGCGCAGTTCGGGTGTCGGCACGGGGACGACCGGATTGGTGCATTGTGGCGTCGATAAGCGGCTGGTACCGGGCGAAAAAGCGGCGACGCCGACGGTGCTCTACCTGGGCCGCCTCAAAGCGCACAAACGCGTCGATTTGCTGATCGAAACGTTCGCCAAGGTGCGCGAACGCGTGCCCGACGCCATTCTCGAGATCGCAGGAACCGGCGATGCCCGGCCTTCGCTCGAAGCGCTGGCCGTGCGTCTCGGCCTCGAAGATGCGGTGCGTTTTGAAGGGTTCGTCGACGACGACCGCAAGCGCGAACTCTTGCAACGCGCGTGGGTGACCGCTACGTTGTCCGAAATCGAGGGTTGGGGTATTTCCCCGATCGAGGGGAATGCGTGCGGCACGCCGGCCATCGCGTACGACGTTCCGGGATTACGTGAAGCGATCGTCCACGGTGAGAGCGGCTTGATCGTTCCGATCGGAGGAGACGTATCCGACGCGATCGTTTCGGTACTGCAGGACGATGCGTTACGGGCGCGGCTGCAACGCGGTGCGTTGCGGCGTGCGGAACTGTTCTCATGGGACAAAACGGCGCGCGACATGTTCCTCGAGATCATGCGGGCGATCGTCGGCATCGATGTCCGTGCCGTCGATCTCGACGGGAATTGGACGTACTTCCGTTCCAATTCGCCCGCTGCCGCCGAAGTCTCGAGCTTGGTCGACACCCGCTGGGTGCGTTGACGGGCGGCCGCGCCGTCGTTTCGATCGCGCTCGTGTGGTCGGTGGCACTAACGGCCGGCTGCGCGCGATATACACAACGCATCGATCTCGCGGGACCGCAACCGTCGCTCGCTCCGTTCGCCATCGCGTTCGAGCGCAATCCATCGGTCGTTACGTTGGAAGCGCTCCATCGCCACATGCGTCTCGGCGGAGTGGATCGGGCTAGCCTCGACGCGATCGTCGGCGCGATCGCAAACAAAGACATCGAGCCGCGTATCGTTGCCGCGGCGGCAGTCGACTTGGCCACCTACGCGTGGGGCGACTCGTTCGCGACGCTGCGTCTCGACAATCTGCACGCGCAGCGCGCGCGCTCACTGCGAACTGTGGCTCGAACGGCGGATTTAGCCTGGTCGATGCTGGCGTTGCGTGCCGCGTACCTGATCCAGCCCGTCGATCTGTCTGGGATGGATTTACGCGACCGGTCGCAGTTCGTCGGTCAATCGATGAACCTGCGTTCTGTAAATTTTTCGGGTAGCCGGCTTTCGCCGGCGGTTTGGCACGACTGCAACCTTACGTGGGCCTCGTTCGTTCGCGCTCGCGCCGGCGGTGCGTTGACGTGCGACCGTTGTTTTTGGGAGCCGGGAGGCCAACCCCAGCGGAAGACGTTCGTTCGTGGACGCTGGCTCTCGTAATCGCGTCGAGTCCGCACTGGATCGTTGCGGATGGTGGCCGATCGCGCTGGTGCTGGCATTCGACGCGGCGCTGTTGCCGTGGCTCGCGCATCCGTACGACGTCACCGCATTTCTAACGCACGCCGACCGGGTATTTTTCGCGCACGTGCGACCGGCGATTTTGTGGCCGTATGGCGGCGTTGCTTTGGCGGCCGTTCTGCTATCGCAGTTGCCGGTTGCGGCGTTCCCGCAGCTGTGGGCGGCAGTGCCGTTGCGACTCGCGTTGCTCAAACTGCCGATGTTGGTCGCCGACGCGGGCACGGCGCTGATCATCCGGCGGTACGCCGGGCCGGGCGGCGGCACTCTTTGGGCATTGCGGTATTTGCTCGACCCCGCCGTCTTCTTCGTGACGGTCGCGCATGGCCAGAGCGACGCGCTCGCGGGCGTTTTCGCAGTGGCCGGAATCGCCCTGACTCTTTCGGGGCGTTTCGAATGGGCCGCCGTCGCGCTCGGAATCGGAACCGGCGCAAAACTGTATCCGGCCGCCTTCGTGCCGCTGTTGCTGGTCGTCGCGTATCGCAACGGCTCGCCCAAACGCGCGCTGGCTTCGGCGGCGTACTTTGCAGTCATGGCCGCCTGCACGGTCGTTCCGGTCGTCGCCGGGCGCACCGCTGCATTCGCCGGAGCGTTTGCCAACAATAGTTTCGGCGCCGAAAGCCATCGCGTCGACAGCGCTTCGCCGTGGGCGCTATTGAACGCCATAGCGCCCTTCTTGCGTCCTGCGCTCGAAGATCTGGCGGTGGTGATCGTTCCGGTCGCATTGGCGTTGGCCGAGCTGCGACACCGCCCGCAACGCGTCGACATCGCGCGGGCCGCGATGGTCTCGGCCGTCGCCCTCGTCATGCTCGACCCCGGCGCGCATCCGCCATTCTATTTGTGGATCGCCGGCCCACTCGTGTTGTATTGTGCGGTCGCCCGCGACGGCGTCGTTAGCGCCATCGGCGCGCTGCTCTCGGCAACGGCGGTCGCGATGCAATTCTGCCAAGAGGGCAGCGAAGAATATCTGCTGCTCAATTTCGGTACGGGCGTCGTGCCCGGAGCGCTGCGCTGCGTCGTCCCCAATGCCGGCCTGTTGGTTGCGGCCGCCGTTTTGGCTCTGGCGCTCGTCGTAGCCGCATACCGGCCGCTCCTGTTGCCGGTTGGGTCGCGCTCGGCCGCGCGCGTAGCGGCGCTGGTAGCCGCAGCCGGCATTTCCGCGTACCTCGGCATCGCGTTTGCGGTCGCCATCGTCATGGCAGCGTTCCTCAACGGTTCGAAAGCGCTCGGTTTCGAGGGCGAAATGCGACTGCTGAATACGTTCGCGATCGATCCGGCCGTCCGGCGAATAGGTGACGGCTGCGAGCTGACGTACGATGCCGCAGACATCATCGTGTACGCCGGAAACGACTATGCGGCACCGTATGCAACGGCAGCTTTGGGATACACCTTGTACTCGCCGGAAACGATCGTTGTGCGCGACCGTTCGGTCGATCCCGAGCGGCTCGCAGAACGGTTCGAAAACATCGATGTTCGTACCGTCGCGCAGCGCGACGTTCGGGTTACGCGCGAGTTCGACGTCTCGGGTCCGTTGCGGCCGTTTCGATTCGTCGAGCGGATCGAGGAACGTCCCTGCAGCTTGATCGCGGGCACCCCGGTGCTGCTCTACCGCTTCGACATCGCGGGGGCTGCGCGTGACGCGGCCCGTCAGCCATTTTGGGAGCGGTTCCGGCAGGCCAGGAACAGTACGGAGCTGCGTCGAGTAAAAGGCTCCGTACCATGACGGACGTGTCCCGCCCCACCGGCTGCGTCGTTCTCGTTCCCTGTTATAACGAAGGGGAAAACGCGCGCACCCTC
This sequence comes from Candidatus Tumulicola sp., assembly GCA_039935355.1. Classification (GTDB taxonomy): domain Bacteria; phylum Vulcanimicrobiota; class Vulcanimicrobiia; order Vulcanimicrobiales; family Vulcanimicrobiaceae; genus Tumulicola. The sequence goes on along the minus strand of JBDTKL010000209.1, from coordinate 3,982 downwards.
GTGTCGACGCTCTCGGGCGCCGGCGCGCTCGATGTCGTGTTGATCGACGATGCCTCCGACGACCCCGCCAGCCGCGCGGTGTTGTTCGATTTGCAAACGCAACCGAACGTTCGCGTGATGCGAGCTCCCGAACGTCGCGGCAAAGTGGCCGGCATCGTAGCGGCGATGCGGACGCTCGACGACGGCATCCGAGCCGTCCTCACTATCGACTGCGATGTCGAAACGAGCGTGGCGTCGATCGAAGCCGTGCTGGATGAAATAGGCCGCTCCGATCTGGTGCTGGCCAACGCCTTGCCGCTGCAGCTTAACCGCACGTTTTGGGAACGCGGTGCCGTCTTTAGTGCGTTACGGCATGCACGGCTGCGCGATCGGTTGCTGGATCGATATCCGGCGCTCTGCACCAACGGACGATTGCTCGGCATGAGCCGAAGGATGGTCGAGGCGATTTTGCGTTCCAAGGTGCCGCTACACACCGAAGACGCGCACTTCATGCTCGTTTGTTTGCACGAAGGGTTTTCGTACGCATTGCGTTCCGACGCGGTCGTACGCTTTCGCGCACCGCAGACGCCGGCGGATTATTTGAAGCAGACCGACCGCTACGCGCAAGGACGCGAGCTATTGGCGCAACGCTGGCCGCAGAGCGATTTGACTCGCTATTACGATTTGCGCGCGACCGATGCGTTTCGCACGGCGGTCGAGCAAGCGGTTCGCGACCCACTGGGAGCGCTGGCCTTCGGCGCGTTGCTTGGCGCGAAAGTGATGCGTCGCGGCAAACCGATCGAACGCGGTGGATGGCCGGTCGCCTCGAGTACCAAGGTGTTGCGATGAACGTCGGTATCGTCACGACCTTTCCGGAGGACCATAGCATCGGCAAGAGTGGCGTCGCCGCCTACGTTCAGACGATACTGGACCCGTTGCTGGGCGACGGCGGCGACACGTTTGTCATCTTAGCCGATACCATCGACGATGGACGCCTCGGAGCGGAGGAGCAATACGCTCCGAACGTTACGGTCCGTCGCTGTTGGCGGTTCGGCCACACGTCGCCGCTTCAAATTCTTGCCGAAGCCATGCGGCACCGGTTCGACGTGCTCCACGTCGAGTGGGAGCCATATCTGTTCGGCGGCGTCGTCGCATCGCTGCTCTTACCCTTCGTCTTGGCCGCCGTGCGAGCGCGGGGGACGCGCATCGTCACGACGGTCCATTCGGTCGTGCCGTTGTCGATGGTCACGCGCGAGATGTTGCGCGAGAACGGCTTCGTTCTGCCGTACTCGAGGATCGGCCGACTGGGATTTAAAACGATCTACGGGCTGTTGAATTGGGCGTCCGATCGTTTGATCGTGCTCGACGTCGAACTGGCGACCGTGCTCGAACGCGAATATCTCGTCCGGCCGTCGAAGTTGTTCGTATGTCCGCTCCCGTTAATGCACGAAACGGCGCGTCCGGACATGCGCGAAGCGCGTCGCCGCCTCGGCATCGGCGACGATAAAGTCGCGCTCTTCTTTGGATACGCGTCGTACTACAAGGGGCTCGACGTACTCCTCGATGCGCTCGACATCGCGCGGCGCACGATTCCCGATATAACGCTGCACATCATCGCCGGGCAACATCCGCGTCTACGTGGCGAGGCGCGCTACGAAGCGTTCTACCGGCGGCTTCGCGAACGCGCCAGCGCTTCCGGTGCGGTGTGGCACGACCGATACGTGCCCGAGCCGCAGTTGGCCGAGTTCATGAGCGCCGCCGACGTCATCGTATTACCGTACACGGTGGCATACGGTGCGAGTTCGCCGCTGCACGCCGCGTTTGCGGCGCGCAAGCCGGTGCTGGTTTCGACCTATTTGCGCTTCGAGGGAGCGCTGCCGTGCCAACTCTTCGCTCCGGACGCACGCAGCTGCGCGGCCGCGCTCGTCGATTACTTCGAGCGGAACGCGCAGGCCATCTCAGACAGGGTCGAAGACATCGCGCGCATGCACGACCGTGCGGTCATCGCGAGAATGATCCACGACGTTCGCAGCGGGCGTCCTTGCAGCGAGGCGGCGTACGTGCCTCCGCGTCTCGCGATGGCGACGAGCACGGAGCGCCGGTGAAGGCCGATCGGCGGCCAAGGCATCGCATGTACGCGTTGGGCGGTCCGGTTTGGAACGCCCTATACCGTCGCCCGTGGCTGCTTGCGCTGCTGCCGGCGGCGATCTTTTTTCCGCTCCTGAACGCGCGCGGTTTGTACGAATACGCCGATACGAACTTTCCGCTCAACCCGTTTTGGATCGATTATATTCTTCCGTGGAGCGGTGCGGCTTCGGGCGGAGCGGACAATACGTTCGTCGGCGTCCCGCGACTGGTCTACCACGTCGCGATCGACGTCTTGATCGCGACGTTTCACAATCTGCAGCTCAGTCAGTGGTTATGGTTCTCGGCCGAGGGAGCGCTGGGAATCGTGGGCGCATTTTTGCTCGCCCGCCGGTTAGGTGCGGGCCGCTACGCCGTTCCGCTGTCGATCTTCTACACGTTCAATTTGTGGTCGTACGATCGCGTCGCGCAATCGCTGATCTTTCTCTCGTATCAAGCGTTGCCGTTGTCGCTGTACTTATACCTGCGCTTCTTGGAACGCCCCCGATTGGACCGCGCGCTGTATTTCGCGCTGTCGGTCTTGCTGCTGATTCCGGCACCACAGATCACGTATGTCGCCGTCGTTATATGCGCGGGCATCGGCGTTCGAGCGATCGTGCTGCGCGGCTGGCCGGCCGTCGTGAGTTTGGCGGCTTTGTTCGGCGCGGTCGTCGCCGCCTGCGCCTTCTACGTGTTTACGATGATCGCCGATTGGCTCCTGAATTCGGGCGGCGATATCGCGCTGGTCAATCAACGTTTTACCTTGGATTCGTTCGTGTTTTACGCGACGCGCGTCGGTTTGTGGAATACCGCCCGGCTGTCGAGTTTCTTTTACTCGACGTTCGACCGGCAGGCTGCGATCGTCAAGATCGCCTGCACGCTGCTCCCGTTACTGCTGCTCGGGTTGGTCTTGCTCGCACGCCGCCCGTCGCTGCGGTCGAAGATGTATTGCGGGTTGGCGCTGGCGCTGCTCGGGTTGTGGCTGGTCGACGGCATCGCGCTTTGGCCTGCAGGGTATGAATGGTTCCGCACCGCGGTTCCGGGGTTGCGATCGTTCGTCGAGCCGGACTACTATTCGCCGTTGTACATCGCCGGCGCGTTCGTGATGCTGGCCTCGGGATTGCGTCTGGGCGCGCGCGTCGCACCGTTCACCGCGGCGGTCGTCTGGCTTATCGCCCTCGGGGGCGCCGTCGCGTTTCTGCCGATCGGAAATCCGATGGCCGGCTTGCCGCAAAGCGCACAGCCGCGACAGTACGCCGAGTTCTCTCGCCGTCCGGTGCTGGGTAACACGTTGTGGATGCCCGCCGATCGCGATGTTACCTATCGCTGGTCGCCGTACGTGATCAACGGATTTACATCGCTCAACTCGCCCTCGGACGCGATCGGACCGACGATGCAAGAGTGGGTTTCGAGCGGTACCGACCGGTTGCAGAGCCGGCTGGCAGAAGCGATGGAACTCGGACAGACGCGCACGGTTCGCGCGCTCGCGCCGCTGCTCGGAATCGGAACGATCGCCGTGGCCGCAGACTCACTCGGCCCGCAACTACAATGGCCGAACGTCGAAGTCGACGGTTCGCTCGATACGCTGCGCCGTTTAACCGCCGAGGGTTTCGTAACCTCGGTCGACGAGCGCCGCGACGACGGCGTTCGGCTCGTTGCGGCGACGACGATTCCGCCGGTAGCGGAGATCGGGGTGTTCGATACGCCCGTTGCTGTCGCAACCTTCGACGATTTTCTGTGGTGGCAGATCGCGCGAGCTGGAGTACCGTACCGGCCGATGTCGGACGACGCATCCGCCGCCACGCGAGCCGTTCGTGGAACGTTCTCGCCCGCGCCACCCGCGCCGGTCCAAACGACGTATTTGCCGGCGAGCGCCTTT
>JBDTKL010000208.1:0-2618 GCA_039935355.1 Candidatus Tumulicola sp. | reverse complement strand
CGCCATCATATTGATGCTCGTATCCGGAATGAAAAAACCGTGCACGACGTCGGCACTGGTGACGTAAAACGTAACTTTGCTGCCTGCGGCCACGCGGAGCAACGGGGGATCGAACGAGAACACCCGTGCCACATAATAGGCTTCATACGAGCCGTCGGGGAGCCGGCGAAGGCCGGGTTTATCGAATGGCGGCGTTTGCGACACCTTGGTAGGATCGATCTGCTGCATATCCGATGGAGGGTTGATACCGTCGGCGATTGCCGCGAAGCCGATCAAGCCGAGGAACATGAATAACATGACCACGCCAAAGGCAAGCCACCAGCGCTCGTAACGATGGATGCGCACTACCAACGCGCCCGTAACAGCAAATACATTCCGAGCCAAAGGAGCGTGAACGCCCCACCCATGACGAACACGAAGCGCAGCGTCCCAACGAGCGGCTCTTCCGGGCTCGGCTTCATGCTCTAGCGGCCCTCGATCGGATTGTGCATCGGCCTAGCCTACGCGGCCGATGCGAAGACCCAGCGAACGCGTCTTCATCGTTAGTTCACGATTGCGTAGCGTCCAGGCGGCCGAGTAACTCGATCGCTCTTCGCAACGTTTCCGCGAGTGATTCGAGACGAGTGGGCGTGACCTCGACGAGGCCGTCCAGCATGCCTTCGACGTTCGCCAACGCTATCGTGAGGGCGTTGCCGAGCTCGTGTCGATTATGGTACGCTTCCATGACGGTTCATCCGACGTGAAGCCGTGTGCGGCCTTTGGGTGTTTTGTGGACGACTCGCTGATTTCGCTACGAGATATTGCGGGAAGCCGATTCCCGCTGCTCGAGTATGCACCCGACGCGACGCTCTTAGTGGATGGCGAAGGCATCATCCGAGTTGTGAACGCGCAAGCGGAACGGCTCTTCGGCTATTATCGCGAGGAAATGATCGGCAGGCCGGTCGAGTTTCTCGTGCCGTCCCGGTATCACGAACGTCACGTCGTCGACCGCGCTGGATATTCTCGGGATCCCCGCGTTCGCCCGATGGGCGCCGGCCTCGAACTCTTCGGCTTGCGTAAGAACGGCAGCGAATTTGCCGTCGAAATCAGCTTGAGTCCGATCGTAACCCGTGAAGGCACCTACGTCGCCAGTTCGGTTCGCGACGTCTCCGAGCGCAAGGCCTTCGAACGCCGGCTGCAAGAGCTGAACTCCCAGATGGAAGCCGCTAGCAAAACGAAGGACGAGTTCTTGGCGTCCATGAGTCACGAGTTGAGAACGCCGCTGAATGCGATTCTCGGCTTTACCGGGACGCTCTTGATGCAGTTGCCCGGACCGCTTACCGCCGAGCAAGAGCGTCAGTTAAAGATCGTACAGTGGAGCGGGCGCCATTTGTTATCGCTCATAAACGACATTCTCGACCTTGCGAAGGTGCAATCGGGTAAACGCGAGGTGGTTTTTTCTCGCGTTCCGGTGGCCGATGTCGTCGGTGACGTGGCCGCTTCGCTCGCATCGTTCGCCGCGGAAAAAGGCATCGAGGTTAGGACGTCGGTCGCAGAAGATGCGCAATACGTCGAAACGGACCGGCGGAGCTTGCGCCAAATCATCCTGAATCTTGCCGACAACGCAATTAAATACACGGAACGCGGATCGGTGAGCATCGAGGTTCGCCGTCGACGTGAACCCTTCGAAGCGCTGACGCTCGATGTTTCGGATACCGGCTGCGGCATACGCGAAGAGCATCGCGCAATTATCTTCGACGCTTTCGAACGGCTCGAAGCGGGCGAGGCGCGAACCATTGCCGGAACCGGCCTCGGCCTGCACCTCTCACATAGCCTCGCCCGACTCCTCGGCGGAAGTCTCGATGTGAGCAGCGAGTTCGGGGTAGGAAGCACGTTTACGTTAACGCTGCCAGTAGTGAAGTAGTAGGATGCGCGGACCGATCCTCGTCGCCGACGACAATCCAGCGAACCTTCATCTCGTGTTATATCTGCTGAACGCATTCGGCCTCGAGGCGCAAGGCGTTAGCGATGGAGCCGCTGCATACGAAGCGGCGAAGTCGAAAAGATTCGCACTCGTCTTGACGGACATTCTGATGCCGAAGATGGACGGCTACGAGCTGCTGGCTCGTATGAAGGGAGACCCGCAACTCGCGTCGATCCCGGTGATTGCGATTACGGCGCTCGCAATGGTCGGAGATCGAGAGAGAATCGCAGCGGCCGGTTTCGACGGATATATTCCGAAGCCGCTGGAGCCGAGAACGTTCGTTACCGAGATCGAGCACTTTCTTACCCCGAGCACGGAAGGCTAACGTGCCCGGCATTCTAATCGCCGACGACGATGCGAATGCGCGTCTACTCGTGGACGTCGTGCTTTCACACGCCGGTTACGAAGTTATAGGGGCGGACAGCGGTAAACAATGTCTCGAACGCGCCCTCAAAACGATGCCGGCTTTGATTTTGCTCGACTTGTCGCTCCCCGACATGAGCGGTCCGGATGTGCTTCGCGCGCTCCGCGCCGATCCACGAACGCGCGCAATACGCGTGGCACTTTATACCGCAACGCCGATGAACGCGGCGTTGAGCGATTTTATGGAGATGTACGACGTTCGCGATACCGTGCCCAAACCGTCGGATCCGGA
>JBDTKL010000207.1:0-3290 GCA_039935355.1 Candidatus Tumulicola sp. | reverse complement strand
GTTTGTGGCCCAATGCCTCGTAGGTCGCAAGCGTCGCATCGAATTCGTGCAGCGCGAACGTGTAGTCGCCCAGCCACGCGGCCGTGACGGCGAGGCGCCCTCGCGCGGTGGCCTGTCCTTCGCGATCGTTCACCCGAACGTAGAGTTCGAGCGATCGTTGCGTGAGCGAAAAACATTCCCGATATTGCTGCCGTAAAAGCGCCGCAACCGCAGCGACCGCGAGCGAATGCGCTTCGAACGCGAGGTCGTCGACCGCACCGGCCCGCTGTTGAATCAGCGCGAGATATCGTTCGGCGGACTCGAGGTCTCCGGTGTTCGAGGTCGACTCGACCAGAAGATGCAGGCACTCCAGTTGGCCCCGAACGTTTCCGGAGCGCTCGTAAATGGCGAGCGCTCCGAGCGCGAATCGTTTCGTATCCGCTGCGTTACTGGCGTTCGATGCGTGCGTGGCAGCTTGCGTCGAGGCTCGCGCCCGAGCGTCATCATCGAGCCGCTCCGCGAGGGCACGCAGACGTTCGATATGCGCTGTTTCTTCATCGGTATCACCCAATGAGCGCGCAAGCAGAATGCGTCGCAGCGTCAGCTCGAATGATGCGCCGGGCGATTCGTCTTCGAGGGTCTCCAGCAGGTCGATGTCTGCACGCTGTCCCTCACGGTCGCCGCGCCGGCCACGCGCGCTCTCTCGCGCGTAGAGTGCCGAGCGGCGTTGTTCCGGCGTTTCGGCATTCTCCAGCGCACGGGTCGCAAGCGTAATGACGTCGCCGTGTGCGTGCACGCCGCTCGCCGACTGCGCGGCCGTCAGATACCATTGCGTCGCCATCGAATGCTCGCCCGATCGTTCGTAATGCCGCGCGATCTCTTGCGGCGACGCTGAGCTACTCGAACCCTGCGCGGCTTCCAGACAATGTGCGATGCGCAAGTGCCGTTGCGCGCGAAATGCCGGATCGATCTCCGAATATACCGCGTCCGCAATCAAATGATGGCTAAAAACGTAGTCCGAACCCGAACGCGCACCGGCTTCGCGGAGAATCCGGCGGTCCAATAACTCGTCGAGGCCGCGCGCGATCGACGTCGTCGAAAGGTTCGATACTTCGCGAATCAGCGAAAGCGTGCAGCCCGAGCCGGCCACCGCTGCGATCTCCGCGACGGTCCGGCCGTCTTGCCCCAGCCGTTCGACCCGCGAGGCAATAACGTCCGAAACGCTCGTCGATACGTCGAGTGGATCGCGCGATTCGGCAATGCTGCGAATCGCCTCGTCCAAGAAGAGTGCGTTGCCCTCGCTTTGCGCGAACAGCTGTCGCGGCAGGTCGGCGTCGCGTTCGCGAAGTCCCTCGACTCGCTCGACTAACTCGCGCACGTTGTTCTCGTCGAGCGGATCGAGTTCGATTTCGGTAAGATTCGGCTGCGATTCGAGCGATCGGCGGAGCATTCGCAGGGGATGTTGCGGCGGCGTTTCTTCGAGGCGGTAGGTGGCGACGATCAGCACCGGACGGCGCGCGATGTCGCGAAAGATCGAGCCGAGGGCTTCGACCGTCGCCGGACCCGCCCAATGTACGTCTTCGAGAATCAACAGGAGCGGACGCGGCGTCGCGAGCGTCGCAACGGCGTACGAGAGCGCCTCTTGCACGCGCGTCGTCGCGCGCTCGGGCGACGTTTCGTAGAACGAGACTTTCGCCGGCGCGTCGTCGATCAAGTCGGGCAAGAGCGGCAGCAACACCGCGCAACGCTCGGCACTTAGCGGTCGAGCTTGCAGCAGCGGAAGTCCGGAACGCAGCGCTCCGACGATCGACTGATAGGGTGACGATTCGGGAGCGGACGTGCTGCCCGCGAACGCGCGACCGCCCTCGCCTTGCGCGATTCGCGCGAGCTCTGCCGCCAGTCGAGACTTTCCGGCGCCGGCTTCGCCACCCAGGACGACCATGCCGCCGCTACCACGAGCCGCTCTTCCCCACGCAGCCGTCAAACTTGCCATTTCGCGCGTTCGCCCAACGAACGGCAATACGGTTGCAACGCGCGCAGGCGCTGAGTCCGAGGCGGCGACGGATGCGGGCGATGGAACTCCGGGAACGGCTTCGCTGCGAAGAATCGAACGGCGAACCGCCACCGTTTCGGGCATCGGCGAGATCGCCAACTCGTCGCGCAGTTGGTTGGCAAAGCGGTCGTATTCGGCCAGCGCTCCGGCGGTGTCGCCCGATTCGTAGCGCAACGACACCAGCGTGCGCAGAACATCTTCGCGCCAAGCGTCCGTTGCGAGGATGCGCTTTGCATACGCAATTGCCGAGCCGTAGTTTCGCTCGGTGCGGCGTCGGTCGAGCAATCGCTCGAGAACGTTCAAATAACGCGAACGTAAGCGCTCGCGCTCGGGCAACGCCCAATCGTCGTAGACGCTTTCGAGTAAATCGCCGGTGTAGAGATCGACGGCTTGTTCGTAGGTGGCCGCATCGCTGCTCAACCGTTCGAACTCAATAAAGTCGATGGATGCGCCGGCTGCCTCGTTCCAACGTACGGTCTCTGCGTCCGTCACGATCCACGGACCGGTATCGCATTCCGGGAGCGCTTTGTTTGCGAGATACAGATATCGACGCAGCTCGCCCAGCGCGGCGGTTTCGTCGATTTCGGGAAACAGCGTGAAGGCCAGCGACTCGCGCGACACGACGTGCCCGCGTTTGAGCAGCAACACGGCCAACATTGCGAGCGTCGTCGAGCGCTTTGCGAATTTTACGGGCTGACCCGCGTAGCGAACCTCGGGCTGCCCGAACAGGCGCACGTCGAGCATGATCGCCACGTTCGAGCCGAAGTCGATTCTTCCGTCGCCGGAAGCGGCTTCGGCCCGTCGTTGCGAACAGCTGGTGGTTATTGCTGCGCCTTTACTCCGCGTTGCGCTGCATGGCGCGTTGCTGCAGTCGTTGGGCGGCCTCGCGGAATGCACCCCGCATTGAGGGAACGCTCGTCGCCGCGGCCGCCGCTTTGAATTCCGCACTGACCGTGAGCAAGTCGATCGCCTGCAGCTCCTGGCCCAACCAATTCGGATGCGGCGGATGGATGAATCGATAGACCAGCTGCATCGAGAGATTGTCGCCCAGACTGTGGATGAAATTCACGGGAAGCCAGTCGCCGTCGTTATCGGCGCCCTTTGCCAACCCGGTTTGCACGTCGTACAGCGTCCAGGCGCGTGCGATGGCCGCCTTGGCCACATCTGAATAAAACGCGACGCCGGGCGGAATGGGCTGCGGATTAAGCGCCACTTTTTCGAGGGTGTTGTTCATGGTAGGGATCCTTTCGTCGTTAGG
>JBDTKL010000206.1:0-7554 GCA_039935355.1 Candidatus Tumulicola sp. | reverse complement strand
GAAATCGACGAATGTCTGAAGCGCGACTTTCGTATCGGCCACGTGACGGTACAGTTCGAATGCGACAACTGTCCGGTCGTGGTGGCGCATTAAGGCCGTCATAACCAAGGGCGAGGGGCGGACCTCGAGCCGGGCGAAGCCGACTCGGTTATGAATCCCACGTCATCCAAAGCGGTCGTCCTCTCGACCGCTCGCACACCATTCGGCAAGCTCGGCGGCGGTCTGGCTCCGCTCGAGGCCACGACGCTCGGCGCGGTCGCACTGGCGGCAGCCATCGAGCGCGCGGGCATCGATCCGAGCGACGTCGACCACGCCATTTTCGGTCAAGTGCTGCAAGCCGGTGCGGGACAAAATCCGGCTCGCCAAGTGATCTTTAAATCCGGCCTTGCGAAAACCGTGACCGCCGAAACGGTCAACAAAGTTTGCGCGTCGGGTCTTGTCGCGATCGTGTACGCGATGCGGTCGATCAACGCCGGAGCGCGTACGGTCGTCGCCGCCGGCGGCATGGAGTCGATGTCGAACGCACCGTATCTGCTGCGCAGCGCACGGTTCGGATACCGCTTCGGTAACGGCGAGCTGGTCGACGCGATGGTCTACGACGGACTGTGGGATCAATATTTTCCGATGACGATGTCGTCGCAAGGAAATCTGGTCGCTACTGAACTCGGTTTATCACGCGAAGACCAAGATCGCTTCGCGCTCGCAAGCCATCAACGCGCGGCCGAAACGCACGCAGCGGGTCACTTCGATGCCGAAATCGTTCCCGTGCGCGTCGCGACGAAGTCGCGCGGCAAAGTCGTGGTCGACGCGCTCCCGCGTCGCGGCCAGGTTCGCGTCCCGGCCTCGGTCGGCGGCGGTTCGAATCGTATGTGGGATCATCAACCATCCGAACAGTTCACGCTGGATTACGAAAAATATGCTCCGTTCGTCACCGGTAATGAAGCCTCGACGACGGTCGACCGCGATGAATCGGTACGCACGGATGCCAGCGCCGAAGCGATGGCGAAACTGCGCCCGCTCGATCCAGGCGGCACGATTACGGCAGCCAACGCGCCGGGCGTCAACGACGGCGCGGCGGCGATGATCCTGGCCGATGCGGGTTACGCAGCCCAGCACGGCCACGAAGTGCTCGCGACGGTGTTGGATCATGCCGACGTGGCGTGGGACTCGCCGTACATCTGCATTACGCCCGCGATGGCCGCGCAGAAAATGCTCGATCGCGCCGGCCTCACGCGCGACGACATCGCGGTGTGGGAAATCAACGAGGCGTTTGCGGCAGTCGCAATCACATCGGCTCGCCATCTCGGCCTGGACGAGATCAACATCAACCGCTTCGGCGGTGCGGTCGCGATGGGCCATCCGATCGGCGCGTCCGGAACGCGCATCGTCGGAACGCTCATCAATCAGTTGCGCAAACGCGGCGGCGGATACGGAATTGCATCGATTTGTTCGGGCGGCGGACAAGGCGACGCGTTGTTGATCAAAGTCGAGTAGGCGGAATGAAGATAGCGGTTATCGGTGCCGGCCAAATGGGTGCCGGCATCGCGCAGGTCGCTGCGACGAGCGGCCACGACGTGTTGCTCAACGACCGTAGCCCCGAATATATCGAACGCGGATTGGCCGGCATCGAAAAGAACCTCGACCGATCGGTCGAGAAAGGCCGGCTAGCGGCTGCCGACCGCAACGCCGTGCTCGGGCGCATCGCGCCGGCGCCGGCGATCGAATCTTTCGACGTCGATCTGGCCATCGAAGCGGCCACCGAGCGTTTGGAGATCAAGCTCGAACTCTTTCGCCTGCTCGACGCACAGTGCTCGGCGAACGCGCGTTTGGCGAGTAACACGTCGTCGATTTCGATCACCGAAATCGCCGCAGTTACCGCGCGCCCCGAGCGCGTGATCGGCATGCACTTCATGAATCCGGTGCCGGTGATGCAGTTGGTCGAAATTATCCGCGGCATCGCGACGTCGCAAGAGACGTTCGAGTTTACGCGCGATCTGGCCAGGCAGATGGGCAAGACGCCGGTCGAAGTCCGCGACTTTCCAGGATTCGTTTCGAACCGGGTGTTGATGCCGATGATCAACGAAGCGATCTACACGGTATACGAAGGCGTCGCGACGCCCGAAGCCATCGACACCGTTATGAAGCTCGGCATGAATCATCCGATGGGGCCGCTGACGCTAGCCGATTTCATCGGGCTCGACACGTGCTTGGCGATTATGGAAGTGCTGCACGACGGGTTCGGCGATAGCAAATACCGCCCGTGTCCGCTGCTGCGGCAATATGTCGCCGCCGGTTGGCTGGGACGCAAGAGCGGCCGCGGCTTCTACACGTATTAATGGATTCGACGTCGATCGCGTTCGAACTCACCGCCGACCAACGCGCCATTGGCGGTTTGGCGGCCGAGATCGCGCAACGCGAAATCGCTCCGCACATCGCGCAATGGGATCGCGAGCATACGTTTCCGCGCGAGTTATACAAAAAGCTAACCGACGCCGGCATCATGGGCATCATCGTTCCCGAAGCGTATGGCGGTGTCGGGGCCGATTACGTATCGTACGCACTCGCGATCGAAGAGCTGGCTCGAGTCGACGCCGGCACGGCCGTCACGGTTTCGGTGCATTCCATGATTTGCGCTGCCATTTCTCGGCTCGGTGGCGACGCACAAAAAGAACGTTGGTTGCCGCAGTTGGCGACCGGCGACACGATTGCCGGATTTGCGCTGACGGAATCCGATGCCGGTTCGGACGCGGCTTCGCTCCGCTCGACCGCTCGCCGTCAAGATGACGGATACGTGTTGAACGGTCGCAAGCAATGGTGTACCAACGGCAGCTACTGCGACGTCGTAATGGGCATGTTCCGCACCGGCGGTCCGGGCCCCAAGGGGGTCAGCGCGTTTTTGATACCGCGTGATACCACCGGCATCGTCGTCGAACGCGTAACCGATAAGCTTGGAATTCGCACGAGCAACACGTGCGATCTCGCGTTCGAGGACGCGAAGATTTCCGGCGACGCATTGCTCGGCAGCGAAGGCGACGGTTTCGGTGGCGCGATGACCGCATTGGCCTCGGGTCGCATCGGTATCACCGCGCAAGCCGTCGGCATTCTCGCAGCGTGTTTGGACGAATCCGTGCAGTTCGCAAAGGAGCGAATTGCGTTCGGAAAACCGATCGGTGCGTTCGAAGGCGTGTCGTTCAAGATCGCGCAGATGGCGATGGATCTCGACGCCGCGCGCCTATTGTTATATCGCGCAGCCGCGCTGGCCGACGCGGGACGTCCGTTCACGATCGAAGCGTCGAAAGCCAAGTTGTTCGCGTCGACCGCCGCGCGCAAACACGCTGCGGAAGCGTTGCAAATTCACGGCGGTTACGGCTATACCACCGAGTTCGCCGTCGAACGGCACTATCGCGATGCCAAGATCACCGAGATCTACGAAGGCACGTCCGAAATTCAACAGATCATCATCGCTCGTTCGCTATTGGGAAAATTTGAATGAACCTCATGGAGTATCAGGGCAAGGAGCTGTTTCGCCGTGCCGGGATTCCCGTGCCGCGCAACAGCCACGCTCCAAGCGCGCAGCACGTCGCGGAATTTTTGAAAGAACAGGCCGGCGAGTGGGTCGTCAAAGCGCAAGTCTTGATGGGCGGTCGCGGAAAGGCCGGAAAAATTCGATTCGCAACCGGCGCCGACGAAGGCCGGCACGTCGCGCAGGACATCTTAGCGACGCCGATGCCACCGAACAGGCAGAATCCCAACGGCGAGCCGATCAAATCGTTGCTGGTCGAAGAGAAACTTCCGATCGAAAAAGAAGCGTACTGCGCGATTACGATCGACCGGGCTCAGAAAAAACCGGTGATCATGGTCAGCCGTTTCGGCGGCATGGATATCGAAGAAGTGTCCGAGCATCACCCCGAGTCGATCGCGAAAGCCTACATCGATACGGCGATCGGCTACTCACCGTTCATCGGGCGGCAGTTAGCGTTCGACGCGCGGCTCGATCCTGGCTATCGTAAGCAACTGCCGGCGATCGTCGGCGCGTTGTACGGTCTTTTTTTTGAGTACGGCGCCAAACTGGTCGAGATCAATCCGCTCGCGCTCACCAAAGACGGTAAGGTCGTGGCCTCCGATGCGAAAGTCGAACTCGACGACGACGCGCTGTTTCGCCATCCCGAATTCGCGAAGTGGCAAGAGGCGTTACCGCTCGATGAAGACGAGCGATTGGCCAGCAGCGCTGGCCTAGGAATTCGTAACTTCTTGCGCTTCGACGGAACCGTCGGCACGATGGCCAACGGCGCGGGTTTGGCGATGGCCACGATGGATGCGGTCGCGTTCGCCGGCGGAAAGGTCGCAAACTTTCTCGACGTCGGCGGCGGCGCCAACGCCGAACGCGTGCGCAAATGTTACGAGTTGGTCGTCAACAACACGGGCGCCAAGTCGTTCTTCATCAACATCTTTGGCGGAATCACGCGCGGTGACGAAGTCGCGCGCGGTATCGTGGACGCGATGGCCACCACCAGCTCGCGCAAGATCCCGCTGGTCATTCGCCTGACCGGTAATAACGAAGAAGAAGGCCGGCGAATCTTGGCCGAGGCCGGGATGACGCCGGTCGAAACGATGGACGAGGGCGCTCGCCGCGCCGTGGAGGCCGCAGCGCGATGAGCATCTTCCTCGATAAAAACAGCAAGGTGATCGTGCAAGGCATCACCGGTGCCGAAGGCTCGCACCACACCGAGCGGATGCTCAAATACGGCACCAACATCGTCGGCGGCGTTACCCCCGGCAAAGGCGGCCAAACGACGTCGCACGGATTGCCGGTCTTCGATACGGTGAAGGATGCGGTCGCCGCAACGGGCGCGACGCATACCTGTATCTTCGTGCCGCCGCCGTTCGCGGCAGACGCGCTGTTCGAAGCCTACGACGCCGGAATCGGGACGGCGGTGTGTATCACCGAAGGCGTGCCGGTACACGACGTGCTCAAGGTGGTGGGAACCACGCCGGGCATGCGGATCATCGGGCCCAACTGCCCGGGGTTAATCTCTCCCGGCAAATCGTCGGTCGGCATTATGCCCGGCCACATTTTTCTGGAGGGTAGCGTCGGCTTGGTTTCGCGCTCCGGCACCTTAACGTACGAGGTCGTCGATGGACTCACGCGGGCCGGGCTCGGCCAATCGACCTGTGTCGGCGTCGGCGGCGATCCGATCATCGGAACGACCTTCGTTGATTGCTTGCGTGAATTTGCGAACGATTCTCAAACTAACGCCATCGTCTTGTGCGGCGAGATCGGCGGGTCCGATGAGGAAGACGCCGCAGCCTTTATCGCCGAGCACCTGCCGCAGACCCCGATCGTGGCCTTTATCGGCGGCCGGAACGCCCCGGCGGGCAAGTCGCTCGGCCATGCCGGAGCGATCGTCTCGGGCACCTTTGGCACTGCCAAGAGCAAAATCGAAGCGTTTCAGGCTGCGGGAGTCCCCGTTGCGGACCGTCCGTCGGAGGTTCCGGGTCTGCTTGCTCGCCGGGTCGCTGGGATGCGTGCTTCGCAAGCATAGCGGCTCTCCTCAGCATTCTTAAAGGAACGTAAGTCACCAACGAAAAAGTGCCGCTTCACATCAAACAGGGAGGCGGCTGAGGATTTTTGCCGCTTCGCCTCCTTTTTTGATGCGACCACAGCACAACTGATTGAGGGAACAGAATGAAGACTTCACGGACCCTCCGTCACGTCGTCATGGCCGTAGCGCTCCTCGTCGCTTTTCTCGCCCAGGCAACATGGGTACTGGCGGGAACGACGGGTGGCTTAAGCGGTCAGGTAACAGATGAAACCGGAGCTCCAGTCGCAGGTGCGGCCGTAAAGGTCGCCTCGGCTTCGCAAACGGCCACTGCTACCACAGACGGCAGCGGACACTTCTCGTTCATTTCGCTTGCGCCGGACACGTACGTCGTGACGGTGACCAAGCAAGGTTACAACCCGAATAGCTATCCGGGTGTGACAATTTTCGCCGACCAATCGCAAACGCTGGCTCTTCGGTTACCGAAGGGTCTGCGTCAAATCGCGCACGTGGCGGCAACGGCAGCTGGAAGCCTGGTTAAATCGGGCACCACGGCCGACGTCTACTCCGTCAACTCCGCCACCCAGCAAACGGTTATGGGCAGCGGCGGCGGCTACAACCTGGACAGCGCCTACTCTGCGATTTACTCGCAGCCGGGCGTCACGTCGCAGATCGGTAACTACGGCTTCGGCCAGGTGTACTACATCCGCGGCTCGTCCTACAGCCAAGTCGGCTACGAGTATGACTGCGTCCCCGTCAACCGTGCCTTCGATAACTACAACGCCAACTCGCTTTCGAGCTTAGGCTCGCAAGAAACCGAAGTGTACACCGGCGGTTCGCCCGCCAGCGGTACGTCGGCGACGTTGGCCGGTTACATTAACCAGGTCATCAAGACCGGTACGTTCCCGGGCTATGCCCAGGGTAACTTCGGTCTTGGCACGCCGGGCTTCTACCACAAAGCCGGCGTTGAAGCCGGTGGTGCGACCCCGGACCGTCTCTTCTCATGGTACGTCGGTTTCCAGGGTGCGGACCAGTCGTATCGTACGATCGACAACAGCGACGGCTCGGGCATTGCAAACGACGGAAGCAGCCAGTACGGCATCTTCTCGTCGTTCTTCAATCCGATCGCCGGCGCGTTCACGTCGTACTATAACGGTCCGTGGTCCACGTGCGGCGGACCCAATAACAACGGAACCGGAGCCATTCCGAAGGGCGCACTTGTAAACACCGAAATCGGAGCGCCGATTCCGGTGTGTAACTCGTACGGACCATGGCAGGCTTCAGGTTTCCTCGGTCTTCCGTTGGAGACGCAAGATCGCGAAAACGTGATGAACTTCCACTTCGGCATCCCGCATAAGAACGACGCGGGCCGCGACGATGTGCAAGCCCTGTTCTACAACTTCGCCTACCATCAACAGTTCGGTGGCAACATCGATCAGCAAGGTGGCCTCGCCACCCTGAACAGCAACCTCCCGCAATGGGGCGGCCCCGCCGGAATCGCCAATTCGATCTTCGGCATCGGGAACTATCCGGGCGAGAATGGCCCGTACGCAAACCTCTGCGCGTATCAAGTTGTAGCGGTAAGTGGGGCGTGCGGCACGGGCGCTTCTACCCTCCAGTACTTCAGTACGCGAATCTTCGATCCGGGAACATCGTTCGGACAGAACGCCGCAACCGCGAATTCGACGCGTTACTTGGCGCCGAGCCAAGGCTCGTACGCGCCGGGAACGACGATCGCGACGAATAACTCCGACACCACGTGGAACGACGCGACGATCATCAAGCTGCAGTATCAAAAGAACTTCGGCTCGAGCGCGTACGTCCGCATCATGGGATACTCATCCTACTCCGACTGGCTCCAATCGAACGCGAACGTAGCGGGCGAAGGCTTCACCGGATACGGATACGGCACGACCGGTGCGGATTATCCGTCTCCGGACTACGAGCTGAGTACCCACACGCGGGGCGTTCAGTTCCAGGCATCGGATCAGATCAATGCTCAGAACTTGATCTC
>JBDTKL010000205.1:0-6120 GCA_039935355.1 Candidatus Tumulicola sp. | reverse complement strand
TTGAGACCGAGGATAGATTTCTCGGCACACTGGCTAGTATAGACTAACCTGGTGGCAGATTGTCGCCTTGACTGCCTCCGTTGCTAGATGTCGATGCTCGGCAGACTGCAATTTTTGCCGACTATTTCCCAAGTTTGAATTTGCAAAGCCGATGTCACTCAGTTGGGGGCTGACCCTACACAATGACGAGCCTCGATTATAGTCCTCACCGCTTTGACGACGAGGCTTCCGCGATCGCCGACGAAGGTGAGATATCAACCAGCATCCCGATGCCGTCAACGACCTCGACCCTTGACATTGGCGATGATGGCGTAATCCGTGTCTCCATACAGAGGCGCCTATCGTACTCGGTAGTGAGCGCGCGCTCTCCGGTCTTTTCGCCGCAATCGCGGCTCCTTCAAAACGCGCTTCGTGGCCGGTCGGTGTTTTTCGTGATCGACGCTGCCGTCGATGCAAGATATGGGATCGGATTACGATCCTACGCCGCAAAGTATCTTGAGTGTGCCGGCACTATTGCGATCAGTCCCCGTGAAGGCACTAAAACGCTCGCGACCGTCGAAAGGATCTGCAGCGCTGCCGGTGAGGCCGGTCTTCCACGGGATGGAGTGATCTTCGGAGTAGGCGGCGGCGTAACGCTCGATCAAGCCGGACTCGCGGCGTCCCTTTATCGTCGCGGTATTCTCTTTGGTCGACTTCCCACGACGCTTGTTGGCATAGTGGATGTCGCCGTTGGAATCAAGCAAAGCGTCAATCACGATCGGCACAAGAATCTCCTTGGGGCATTCTATCCGGCATTCACGAACATCATCGATCTTGGGTTTTTGGCGTCGCTTGCGGCGCGGGACATCGCGAGCGGTATCGCGGAGATTGCCAAGATGGCGATCATCTGCGATCGACACCTGTTTGAGTTGCTCGAACGTCATGGAGTCTCGCTCGTCCGAAGCAAATTTCAATCGCGAGCCTTGGCCGAAGAAGTAATCAGTCGCGCGCAACTCACGATGATGGATGAGTTGTGCGGCAACCTCTATGAGGAGGAGCGCGCCCGAAAGGTCGACTTCGGGCATACGTTCAGTCCGCTACTCGAACGACGGAGCGACTTTTCACTTTCGCACGGCCAGGCTGTGGCCGTGGACGTCATTTTTTCTGCGGCGATAGCATGCGAGCTCGGCTTCTGCGACTCAGTTCTCGTCACTCGCATAGTGGAACTGTTTCAGGCCGTTGGGCTTCCCATTACTCACGATGTGCTCGATTTAGAACTCGCGCTTGATGCAATCGCAATGGCACGCAAGCACCGAGGAAACCTCAATCTCGTGGTTCCGCGCGATATTGGTTCCGTGACGTTTCTGCAGGACGTCGGGAAGCCAATTTTGCGAAACGCACTGTCGCGCATGAAAGCGCGCGTTTGAGCGCGCTCGCCGTCGATCTCGGGGGCACATTCTTACGAACGGCCGTGCTCCACGACGACGGCGCGTTCGAGTCAATTAGCCGACGTCGCCTGAGTACGGTATTTGACGGTCGTTCTGCTGCGGACGTCTGGGCGGAGGTTATCGACGGCGTGACGGAAGCCGCTCACAGCTCGCTCGGGCGCGGCGCCCGGCATATCGCGATTTCGTTTCCGGGGCCTGTTAGCGGCGCGGCACCGCTGAGTGCGCCGACATTAACTGGTTCCGAGCCGGTGCCTTTGGACTTCGCCACACAAATCGAACAACGCACCGGCAGACGGGTGCGGATCGTCAATGACGTGGCCGCTGCTGCCGCGTATATCGCGTCTACTACGAACGATAGCGCGTTTTTTGTTGTTACGGTTAGTAGTGGCATCGGCAGTCGCGTGTACCATCGACATGCTCGTCAAACGCAAGTTGCGTACGATGGTGAAATCGGCCATTTGGTTGTGGACACCGACCCGAATGCGCCGATCTGCGACTGCGGCAGTCGAGGTCACCTCGGGGCTATTGCATCGGGACGCGGCTTTGAGCGTCTGGCTCGCGCCGCGGCCGAAAAGCAGGCGACGGAATTCGCCGCCTCGAGTTGCGGTCGCGCGGGCGTTGCGCCCGAGGCCCTAACCAACGAGCGTGATTTAGTACCGGCCCTCCGAGTCGGCGACCCATGGGCTACGGCTCTATTGCGAGACTCGATTCGTCCGCTTTCACGGCTAGCGTTTCAGATAGTTGTGGCCTCGGGGCTTGAAAGAATTTATGTAGTTGGCGGATTTGCTTCGGCCCTTGGGTCGTGTTATATCGACGCCTTTAACGCGGCGCTTGCATCACACGTTGACTCAGGCGCACTAAGAATAGCGGTGCTCGAACTCACGCGTCTACTTCAACCTGGCGCTGAAGCGTCGCTTCGCGGTGCGGCGCTAGCTCGTGACTGAGCTCGCTCTCGTGATGGCGGGGGGCCGGTCGACGCGTATGCGCGCTACGGCGGGTCCTGCGCACAAAGCCATGATCGAGATCGGAGAGATCTCATTGATTGAGCGTAACGTGCGCCAATTGCTCGGCTTCGGATTCCGAACGTTGGGCGTCGTGGTTTCCAGCGCGGAAAAGGAATTGCACGAGTTCGTCGTCGGGCGCATCGCGCCGATCGCAGCCGAGTCGTCGGCGCAGTTGTCGGTGTTCGTGGAGGCTGCGCCTCTTGGCAATATCGGATTTGTAGGAACGATCAAAAACGTCGACGACGTTCTCGTAACGTACGTCGACAACCTTACGGGGATCGATGCTAAAGCGCTTCTTGCGCACCACCGTCAGATGGCCTACGACCTAACCATTGCGACCCACGTCGAATCCGTACCGTTGCCGTACGGGGTGCTCCAACTTCGCGACGGTTTAGTCGTTGGATATGATGAGAAGCCAGTGACGAACTTCGTGATATCTAGCGGCACATGTGTTGTTGGTCGACGTGCCCGCGATCTGATGCCCCAGGGAGTACGCGTCGATGCGCGCGAGCTCTTTCGCGTGTGTTCGAACGCCGGGGTTCGCATCGGCGCGTATTTGCATACCGCATTGTGGGTCGATGTGAACGATGCCGGCGCCACGCAACGTGCGTCGGACTTGATGAAACTGCATCCGGCGTTTATGCGACCGGAGGTCGACTCTTGAAGCGACGAATTCGCGTTCTCTCAGTCGTTAATAGTCTTGCGTACGGCGGTGACGAACACCGGATGCTGTCGTTTGCCACGCACATCGACCGACGGCGTTTTGACCATTGTATTGCAGTAATTAAGTCGCCCGATGCCGGCATCGATGCATTGTACGGGTCACTTCGTCAAGAATATGCGTCGGCACGGATTCCGCTCATCGATCTGGGCATTAAGCGCCCCGGGAATGGAGTGAGCCGCAATATTCTCCGTCACTTGCCGCGGAGCGCTATCGGATTCGCGACGGCCATTAATCGGCTTACTCGGCTCGTGCGCGAGCGCGATGTCGACATAGTAGACGGTCATATAGGGACCGGCAATCAGGCTGCGGTGGCCGTGGGGAGATTGACCGGGCGACCTGCATCGATAACCACTTATCATGGCGAGTTTTTTTCGCCGCAGCCGTTGTGGCATCTCGTGCAACAGAGCACGCTCCGAGGCGCCAACGTTATCATCACCGACTCGGAGCAGCGAGCCGAGGCGATGCGGACGTTCTTGCGCCGTCAGCGGCAGCCTATAACAATTATTCCGAATGGTATCCCAGCCGAGGCGCCTCGGCGACCTGCGCACGAAGTCGCGGCGGAGCTGGGGATACCCAATGAACCCGGATGCGTGGTCATAGGTCAAATAGCCGGGATGATTCCAGTAAAGGGATGGGCTACGCTGGTCGACGCGGCGACGCTCGTGCTCGCCCGCGAACCGAAGGCCTTCTTCGTGTGCGTTGGTTACAATCGTTCCGATCCAACCTTTAGTACGGCATTGCGCGAGAACGCCGAACGTCGAGGCGTCGCAAACCGGATGCGAATTCTTTCATACCCCGGGCACAACGCCGACGTTTGGCAATTGTTCGATATCCACGTCCACGCCTCACATTTCGATTCGCTTCCGAATGCGATAATCGAAGGAATGGCGTACGGGAAACCGGCGGTCGTCACTGACGTGGGTGACTGCGCCCGAACGGTCATCGACGGGGTCTCCGGTTTTGTGGTTCCGCCACGCAATGCCCGTGCACTGGCGGACGCATTGCTCCGGTTACTGTCGGACCCCGGTCTTCGCGAACGCTTCGGTCGTGAAGCACGAAACCGGTACGTTGCTCGCCATAGCCCCGAGCTCATGACGGCGGCGCTTGAAGCGCTCTTCGAGCGAATGGCGCATAAGCGCATGGCACATACGTGAAAATTTTTGTGACCGGGGCGGGTGGTTTTATCGGGCGCGCGACCGTACGCATCCTAGCGCGAAGCGGCCACGAAGTGACCGCGCACGTAGCCCCAACGGAGGGCGAAATGTTGGCGCCTTCCGAGGCCACGGCGTGCGTTCATTTCGCGATCGAGACTGCAGCGGAGTTCGCAAATCGAATGGCGGCATGCGAGGTCGTCGTCCATTTGGCTGGCCCGGCAGCTGTCGCCACGTCGTTCGAGGCTCCGGAAGAGTATATGAGATCACACGCCGTGGGTACGTGTGCGGTGATCTCCGCGATGCGCAGAGCCGGCGTACGGCGGCTCGTATATGTTTCTTCGGCGGAGATATACGGCCGCCGCGACGAGCCGCGAGTTCGGGAGGACATGACGCCAAGTCCTCGGTCGCCGTACGCGGCAGCGAAGGTGGGCGCCGAGGCGATAGTCGCTGCTGCTGCGCGAGGCGGACTGCTGCGTGCGGTCGTGCTCCGACCGTTTTCGGTCTACGGTCCGGGGCAGCGACACGCCTCGCTTCTCGCACGAATTATTGACCAGGCGCAGTCAGGCGCCGATATCCAACTCCGCGATCTTACTCCGACGCGCGATTATTGCTTTGTCGACGACGTTGCGAACGCGATACGGAGTGCTTGCCATCACGCGGCCAGCGAAATCGCGGTTTTCAACGTCGGCACCGGAATAGGGACCAGCGTCGGACAACTGGCCGCGATCACTACTGAAGTTATGGGTAGCTCTGCTCCGATTATCGAGCTTGGCGCCGATCGAGGGTCGAGCGAAATCTTCCGCCTAATCGCAGACCCATCGCGTGCACGTCTTGACCTTGGATGGCAGGCGAGCGTTGATTTACGTACTGGGATCAGCAGAATGCTCGAGGCAAGCGCATTGGCATGACACAGACGTTGCTCGTCACGGGTGCGCAAGGATTCGTAGGGCGATGGTTCATCGCAGAGGCGTTGCGCCGATGGCCGACATATCGAATCGTCGGCATAGGGCGCTCGGCGCGGCGTCCAGCGGCCTTTACGCATGAGATTACTCTCGGGCCGCATCGCGTCACAGCACCTCTTCCATCGGCGCTTGGTGGCGATTCCGATCGCTTCACCTACTGCATCGCCGA
This sequence comes from Candidatus Tumulicola sp., assembly GCA_039935355.1. Taxonomy (GTDB): domain Bacteria; phylum Vulcanimicrobiota; class Vulcanimicrobiia; order Vulcanimicrobiales; family Vulcanimicrobiaceae; genus Tumulicola. Next base: position 680 of record JBDTKL010000205.1, on the reverse strand, counting down.
TATTCGGGAGATTGAAACGCTGGTACCTATTCTGCGGGAAACCCGCCCCACGTACGTCGTTCACCTCGCCTCCGCGCTCCGCGACGATCCGCCACATATGCTGTTCCCCATCAACGTTGAGGGAACGATCTCGCTCCTGACTGCGATTGGGCAGGCTGACGTGGCCCCGCAGGCGATTGTCATCGGATCGAGCGGTTCAGTTTACGGCGCCGCGGCATCCTTGCCCATCGGTGAAACCGATTGCTGCGCCCCAAACGATCTTTACGCAATCAGTAAGTATTGCGCTGAAATGGCGGCGACGTTGTTCGCTAGACAAACTGGACTGCCTATCATCTTGGCCCGGCTATTCAACATTGTGGGACCCGGTCTCGACGAACGGCACGCCTGCGCGCGTTTCGCATCGCAATTCGCGGCAATCTCCGCCGGATTGGCTGGGCGATGTATTGCGATTGGCGATCTTACAAATACGCGCGATTTTATCGATGTTCGCGACGTCGCGATAGCAATCGCGATCCTTTTGGATCGCGGCGTGTCTGGTACTGCTTACAACGTAGCGAGTGGACAGGAAACTGCGATGCAGACAATCTTTAGGACGCTTGAGGAACAAGCAAACCTTGAGGGACAGGTTAGTATCAAGCAAAGCTATAGGCGTTTCAGCGATTGCCCGCGAGCATATGCCG
>JBDTKL010000204.1:0-4067 GCA_039935355.1 Candidatus Tumulicola sp. | reverse complement strand
GACAACCGGCGCGTACGAACGGTCGAACGCTTGGCCGGAAGCGTCGCGATCGAAATCGCGTCCGTTGAGCCGAGCGGATCCCGAGACGTAGCTGGTGTGCGGCGGGATCGGCGCAACCACGACCACGTCGTGCGCGCTCGATTCGCCGGCGTTGTGCACGCGAACCGTGACCGTCGCTTCGTTGCCGGGTGCCGCAGACGAGCGGGCCTCTATGGTGGCCATGGTCAACGCGTTTTCGAGCGCCGGCCGGCTGCGTGCGACGAGACGAACGACGTTGGACCCGACCGGCGCCAGTTCGAACGATGCGACGGCCGCCTGCAGTTCGATCGTGGTACCGTTTTCGATCGCGCCGGCAACGCTGTATGCGATGTCGATGCGGCGTTCCTCACCCGGGGCGACGTCGCCCAGCGGGGCGCCGGCGCGCGATATCAACGGCGACGTACCGCGTTCGTCGTCGAGAACCGTGCCGTCGACGTCGCCGCTTCCGACCAAATACACCAGGCCGTCGGGGATCGTGAAACGGACGCGAACGCCGGTTGCGGGAGCGCCGCCTTGGTTGCGAAACGTGAACGTCGCGCGTATCGTCATTCCAGGTTCGAGCTCGCGCTCGGGCGAAACGACGAGCGTCCGGAGGCCTTCGGGTAGCGTCGGTGTTCCCGGCGCGAACGCCTCCGACAAGGTTCGCATGACGCGTTGACGTTTCGCCGCAGGCAAGTGGCCCCCTTGACGCGTTCGCACCAAGTTACAACGAGAGATTCGAAAGGGAAATCGTACATGCTCGCAACGCACGATGCCCGCATCACGTCTGCGGTCGAACGTTTGGGATCGGAGAACGCATTCGAAGTGCTGGCCCGCGCACGCCAGCTCGAAGCGCAGGGCCGCCGCGTCGTGCATATGGAGATCGGCGAGCCGGATTTCGACACGCCCGAACACATCAAAAAAGCGGCGGTCGAAGCGTTGTACGACAGCCACACGCACTACACGCCGTCGGCCGGTATCCCGTTGCTGCGTGCGACGATCGCCGAGTATGCCAGCCGCTTCCGCCACATTTCGCCGGTGTATACGGCCGAAAATGTCGTCGTCGGGCCGGGTGCGAAACCGATTATTTGGAACGTGTTATCGGCGTTGTTGAACCCGGGCGACGATTTCATTTATTTCGATCCGGCATATCCCGCGTACGCTTCCTGTTCGAGCTATCTGCAGGCCAACGTGCACGCGATTCCGTTGCTCGAGTCGCGCAACTGGAGAATGGATCTCGACGAGCTTGAAACGCGCGTCTCGAATAAGACCAAAGCGCTCGTGATCAACTCGCCGCACAATCCGACCGGCGGCGTGCTGACGCGCGGCGATCTCGAACGCATCGCCGAGATGGCGCAACGCCACGACTTCCTCGTGATCGCCGACGAAATCTACAGCCGCAACTTCTACTTGGATTCTGACTATCTGTCGATCGCAGCTTTAGACGGCATGCGCGACCGCACGATCATCGTCGACGGCTTCTCGAAGGCGTACGCGATGACCGGCTGGCGGTTGGGCTATGCGATTCTGCCGGAAGAGCTCGCGAAAGTCGTGACGCTGTTCAACAATAACACGTTTAGCTGCGTCACCGGCTTCGTGCAGATGGCCGGCGTCGCCGCATTGACCGGTCCCGACGAACCGGTGCGCCGCATGAACGAAACCTTCCGTCAGCGCCGCGACCGTTTGGTCGCCGGTCTCAACGATATCGACGGCTTATCGTGCACCCTGCCGGAAGGTGCGTTTTACGCGTTTCCCAACGCGATGGCAATCACGCACGACGATCGCGCGCTCGCAAAATTCTTGCTCGAAGAGGGCGGCGTTGCATGCGGCGGCGGCTCGTCGTTCGGTGCTGCAGGCAAAGGCTATTTACGTTTTTCATACGCCGCTTCGCTCGACGACATCGACTGGGCGCTCAAACAGATCGCTACCGTATTGCCGCAATTCAACGGCTAACGTCCTTCGTTTACGAGCAGAATCTAGCGTGAAGAAGATACTCCTTACCGGCGATACGCCGACCGGGCGCCTCCATCTGGGCCATTTGGTCGGTAGCATCGAAAATCGCGTGCGCCTCCAAGACGAGTACGATTGTTATTTTATCATCGCCAACAAGCACGCTTTTACGACGAATGCCGCAAATCCGGATGCGATTCGAGATAGCGTCATGCAAGTCGCGACCGACTGGCTTGCGGCCGGAATCGATCCGCAGAAGAGCTCGCTCTTTATTCAGAGTGAAGTCCCCGCGATCGACGAGTTAACGTTTTTCTTCTCGATGCTCTTACCGCTCAACCGGGTTCTTCGCAACCCGACGCTCAAGAGCGAGCTGCGCGATAAGAATCTCGGGGAAAACTACGCGTTCGGTTTTCCGTTGTATGCCGTGGGGCAAGTGGCCGACATCTTAGCATTTCGCGCCGACGTCGTACCCGTTGGCGAAGACCAGCTTCCGCATTTGGAAATGACGCGCGAAGTGGTCCGGCGCTTCAACCAACTGTATTGCGGCGTCGACTCCAATGCTCCCGACGACCGACAAGTCGAGATGGGCGGATTGTTTCCGATGGTGCGGCCGTTGCTCGGTCGCGTCAAGCGATTGGTGGGTATCGGAGCTCCCGGACCGGACGGCCAGCTTTTGAAGATGAGCAAATCGCTCAAGAATGCGATCTACCTATCCGATTCGGCCGACGACGTACGAAAAAAAGTGAGAAGCATGTACACGGATCCTAACCGTTTACGCGCGACCGATCCCGGCCGGATCGAAGACAATCCGTTGTGGATTTTCCAGGATGCGTTCAATCCCGACGCCGCGTGGGTCGAAGAGCATAAAGACTTATACCGACGCGGCCAGGTTGGTGATTCGCAGGTGAAAGACCGCCTCGTCGAGGTTCTGAACGACTTGCTGTCGCCGATTCGGGCGCGACGCGCGGAACTCGAACGCCGGCCGGACGACGTTCTCGATGCGCTTCGGTTGGGTACCGTCAGAGCGATTGCCGCCACCGAAGAAACGGTCGCGCGAGCGAAAGAAAAAATGAAACAACATTTCTTCGACCGCTCCGTCAAACTCGTACCCTAAGCGCCGACGCTCAGCGCGCGGCGATTTGAGCGCGCACGTATGCGCGCGCTTCCACCACCGCGTGTCGCAACGATGCGCCGCGCGCGAGCTCGCAGGCCAGTGCGATCGCCAGCGTACAGCCGGTCCCGCGCATCCGGCCGGCGATGCGCGTGTCGCCGAACGTTTCCGTACCATCGCGCGATGCCAGCACGTCGACCGGGTCGCCGTCGAGGTGTCCGCCTTTCAACAAGACGGCTCGCAAGCCGCGACGCAGGAGCGCCTCGGCCGCTGCGGCCATGCCGTCGCGTGCCGGTGCCGGGGCGTCGAGCAAAGCGGCGGCTTCGCCGAGATTCGGCGTCAGGATGACGCTCGGCAGTACCGACAGCATTGCGAAGAGCGCGGCGGCAACGTCGTCGCCGGCCAGCGCGCCGCCCAAGGTCGCGCGAAGCACCGGGTCGACGACCGCCGGAAGATCCGGCCGCGGACGCAGGCGTCCTGCGACCGCTGCGACGTGCTCTGCGGACGGCAACGCGCCGACCCGTACCGAGCCGGCCGATTGCCATGGCAGCGCATCGAGCTGCGCGTCGAACGTTTGCACGTCGACCGCGGCGAGCGCGCGCACTCCGGAAGAATCTTGGGCGCTGACGGCCGCCACGGCGGTAAACACGCGCGCGCCCATCGCCGTGCCCACGACGATATCGCGTCCGGTTCCGGCCACGTTCCACGGATGCGTCGTGCCGATCGAGAGAACGATCACTCGCGGCGTTCCCGGTTCCAAATGGCGACCAGCTCCCGGGCGGCCGCAGCCGGATCCGGCGCGCTAGCGACGGCCGAGATCACCGCCGCCATCGCGACGCCCGTCCGCGCGACTTCGGCGAGGTTCGCCGCGCCGATGCCGCCGATCGCGGCGGCTGGGAGAGTAGAAGCAGCGGCCACGGCACGTAAGCCGTCGAGTCCGATGGGGGCGCCGGCGTCGTCTTTCGAAGCGGTCGCGAAGACTGCTCCG